>JAUICT010000269.1 GCA_030429325.1 Bacteroidia bacterium | reverse complement strand
CATGGCGCAGGAAGAAATAGCGGACAAAAGCGCCGAAAAGGCGCTTAAGGCCTCCACTAACCTTACTTATGAGGCCAATGGAGAGCTAAGTTCCAATGATTTTATTGCGGCAGAGGCCAATTATAGAAAAGCCATTTCCAAGAGTGAAAAAAACGTGGTGGCACCATTCAATTTAGGAAATGCCTACTACAACCGTGAGAGTTTTGGAGAAGCCTTTGGTCGCTACAAACAAGCTGGAGAAAAAGCAGAAAACAAGCCCGAAAAACACAAGGCCTTTCACAATATGGGCAATGTGTTCATGAAGAACAAGGAATACGAAAAGGCCGTTGAAGCCTACAAGGAAGCCTTGCGCAGCAATCCCAATGATGACGAGACCCGTTACAACTTGGCCCTAGCAAAAAAGATGCTTGAAAAACAGCAAGACGAGCAACAGAACGATCAAAATCAGGATAACGAAGACAAGCAGGACCAACAAGATCAAAATCAGGATCAAAACCAAGATCAGAACAACGAGGGGGATAACGACAAACAGGACGAAGGGAAACAAAACGAGGACGAAAACAAAGACCAAGGAGATCAGGGAGAAAACGGAGAGGACAAGCCCGAAGAAAATAAAGAAGGGGATGGTGACAAAAAGAAGGAGCAGGAGAAAAAACCAAATCAGGGCGATCAACCCAATGATCAAAAACAACAACCACGACCCAATCAGCTCTCTGAACAACAAATTCAGAACCTCCTAGAAGCCATGCAGAACGAAGAAAAAAAGGTTCAGGAAAAAATGGAGGCAAGAAAAGTGAGGGGCAAAAAAGTCAGAAACGAAAAAGACTGGTAATGTATAGGTTGAGGGGCAACATATTACTTTTTACAATCATATTCTTCTTGGCGGGGACTTCCAGCCAAGCCCAAGAAGAAGAGGTTACTTTTGAAATGAACCTCAGCAAGGAAAAATTGGGCATTAACGAACGCCTTCGTGTGGAGTTTACCATGAACAAGGATGGAGATAATTTTAGCCCTCCCCCTTTTGAGGGTTTTAAGGTGGTCATGGGACCTTCCCAATCCATAAGCTCTTCATGGATCAACGGAAAAAGGAGCTTTTCAAAAACATATTCCTATATTTTGGTGCCCACGGCAAGAGGTTCCTTCACTATAAAACAAGCCACCATAGAAATTGCCGGCGAAACTTACAAAACACTTTCCAAAACGGTTGAAGTAACTGCGGCAGTGGACAAACCCAGCGATCAAAAAACTGTGGATGATGTGGCCGATGAGAACCTACATTTGGTAGCAGAAGTTTCCAAGGGAAATTCTTATCTCAATGAGGCCGTTACCGTCATCTATAAGCTTTATGTAAGCCCAAATATTAGTGTTACCAACTACAGGGAACTGGACAATCCAACGTACAACAATTTTTGGAGCCAGGACATTCCCGTTACCAGACGTACCGCCGAAAATGGCACCTATCAAGGAAAGCCATACCGTTATGTAGTCTTGAAAAGGGTTGTTCTTTATCCACAAAAAGCGGGACAACTTGATATTGAACCTCTTTCCTTGGAGGTTTTTGTTGATGTTCCTACCAACCGAAGGGATTTTTTCGGTGGACGCATTTACACCCAGACCAGTAAAACGGTATCTGCCGGGAAAAGGACCATAAACGTGAAACCACTTCCAGAAAATGGAAAGCCTGCAGATTTTGGTGGGGCCGTAGGGGATTTCGAATTTTCTGTTTCTGCCTCCAAAAAACAGTTGAACGCGTCAGAATCCCTACAGGCCATAGTAGAGGTTTCCGGAAAAGGCAACCTAAAACTCTTTCAACTCCCTGAACCCGAACTTCCTAGTGCTTTGGAGGTCTATGATCCAGAGTATGAAGAAAACATACAAACTTATAGCTCGGGAATGGAAGGTAAAGTTTCCAACAACTACACCATTGTGCCTTCATTTAGGGGAAAATACCCCATTCCAAGTATTTCCTTTAGTTATTTTAATCCCAAAACGGAAAAATACATCACCCTCAACTCCGATGAAATCAACATAGAGGTGTTGGAGGGACCAACAAATTCCACAAGTAACAATGCCGTAGGTACGGCAACCAATAAACAACTGGTTGTTCCAACAGGAAAGCAGTTTCATTTTATTAAACTAAACCCTAACCTAAGTCCTATTGGTGTAAACTACTTTTTTGGCTCCAGAGCTTTTTATCTATGGCTTCTTGGTCCCCTCCTTCTAATTCCGATTGCAATTTTTTCATTCAAGAAAAGGGAAGCAATTGCCCAAGATGTTGTGGGCAACAAGATAAAAAAAGCCAACAAACTGGCCAGAAAATATCTATCCACAGCCAAAAAAGAATTAGGCAACAAAGAAGCCTTTTATGTGGCTTTGGAGAAAGGACTTCACAACTATCTAAAAGCCAAGCTGAAAATCGAGACTTCAGAATTCAGCAAAGAAAAAATAACCTCCATCCTTTTGGACAAAAAAGTGGAGGCCCCAGATGTAGAAGGGTTTATTGAGCTATTGAAAAGTTGTGAAATGGCCAGATATAGCCCATTTTCGGATGTACAAATGCAGAATGACTATGATAAGGCCAGCGGGGTAATTTCAAATTTGGACAAACAGTTATGAGTATAAAAAAAATAGTGCTTTTAATTGCCCTCTTTTCGGTTTCCCTTGGTTTCTGCCAAAGTAACGCCTTGTTTGACCAAGCCACAGAATATTACAACAAGGGGGAATACAGTAAAGCTATAGAGAATTACAAAAAAATTCTGGATACCGGGGAGCATTCTGCACAATTGTATTTTAACATGGGCAACTGCCATTATAAGCTAAATGCCATTGGACCCAGTATTTATTACTACGAAAAAGCTTTGTTGTTGGATCCCAATGATGAAGAAATCAGGAACAATCTAGGTTATGCCCAAAACATGAGGCTGGACGCGATAGAAAGTATCCCAAAAACCGAGATTGCCCAAATCTATGGAAACATTGTAAACCTCTTTTTCTTTGATCAATGGGCTTATGTGGCCATAGGGTTTGCCTTTTTGTTTGTTCTGGGTTACCTAGCCTATTTTTTTCTTCGATTTGCCAATCAAAAACGGATAGCCTTTATCGTGAGCATTTTTGCACTTTGCTTGAGTGTTGTGTCCATTTTAATGGCTTATCTACAAAATCAAGAGTTTAAAAAAGACAATCCGGCCATAGTTTTCAGTAAACAGGTCAATGTGTCGTCTGAACCCAACAATAACAGTGAAATTGTCTTCACCCTACACGAAGGAACAAAAGTAAATGTGTTGGATCAACTTGACGATTGGAGGAAAATTAAATTGGCAGATGGCCAAACTGGATGGTTGTTGACCGATAATATTAAGTTGTTGAAAGACTTTTAAATATTATTTAACAAACATTTTTCCGCTTCCTTTTATTTTTGCAAAAAAACTGTATAGTGCTAAGACTTTTGGCTCTTCCTTTTGTCTCGGTGATACTGGTCACAATTTTAATGGCCTCACCCTTTGTTCCCCTTTTGGGCAAGGAGTACTGTACCGCAATAATTCTTGGTTCCTCTGAAGAGGAAAACAACAGCAAGGAAACAACTGGCAGCAAGAACTTTGAGAGCAAGTTTTTCCTACTTCGCAATTTTTTCCCTGTAGATTCTATACTAAACCAAGAAAAAAATCTTGATGCTCTAACCTATATTTTTAGAGTTTTGGATTGCACCATTGAGATTCTTGACCCACCTCCCAAGAGATTGATTTAATTTTTTCTTTTAAAACACATCAAAAATCAAATTCTAACTGTCTTCAGTAAATCATAAATCCTTGAAGACACTATTACTATATTAATTATGTTCAAGTATATTAAAAATGACTTGCCAGCCAGTATTGTGGTCTTTTTTGTGGCACTTCCCCTTTGTTTGGGAATTGCCCTGGCCAGTGGCGCCCCTCTTTTTTCAGGTCTTATCGCAGGAATCATAGGAGGGATCGTTGTGGGTTCACTAAGTGGGTCCCAAATAGGTGTTAGTGGGCCCGCTGCAGGGCTTGCTGCAATTGTATTAACTGCCATAGGTACATTGGGAGGTTACGAAAACTTTCTTGTGGCCGTGGTCTTGGGTGGTATCATCCAAATTATTTTTGGCTTATTAAAAGCTGGGGTTATTGCCTACTATTTTCCGTCATCTGTGATCAAAGGAATGCTTACCGGTATTGGGATTATTATAATCCTAAAGCAAATTCCACATTTC
>JAUICT010000268.1 GCA_030429325.1 Bacteroidia bacterium | reverse complement strand
TCTCGTGGAAACTCCATCACCATCATCATCGCCATCCAAATAATCAGGGACATCGTCATCATCGGTATCATCGTCAAACAGGTTTTTATTGCCATTTCTGTCCTCTAGGATACTCGGTATTCCGTCCCTGTCATGGTCCGCAGTATTCACCACTAATAAATTCACATTAAATGCAATTGGGGCATAGCTCTCCCCTACTTGACTACTATTGAAATAAGCCAGACCAGCCGGCATAATGATTATACCTGAACCAAAACCTTCAACCTCAAACGTTCCATCTGGGTTATCGATTATTCCGTTTCCTGGCTTAAAATGGGTCAACCCAAGTCTAAACCCTG
This sequence comes from Bacteroidia bacterium, assembly GCA_030429325.1. Lineage (GTDB taxonomy): Bacteria > Bacteroidota > Bacteroidia > Flavobacteriales > Flavobacteriaceae > Flagellimonas. The sequence goes on along the minus strand of JAUICT010000268.1, from coordinate 3,895 downwards.
CAATGGCTCCAGAGGTGCTTATAGTTCCTTGAAGATCAAACCAACGTCCTGAATTTATTGCACTGTCAAAAAACGTTCTATCCAATGTGTAGCCTTCATACCTTACATAAACCGAATCGGCCACTGTAGGAGGATTTTCACCTGCACCTGTCCTGGCTACCAAATAGTAATAGGTATGGGTAATGTTTTCCTCTCCATCGGAAATACCAAATTGTGAAGCCGAAACGGTTGCAGTTGCCGATTTTAAAAGAGGGGATTCCGAAATTGGGGTCTTATCCGAATTCTCTCCTGCAATGGTATCAACCTTAATCTTATAGTCGAACCCAGCTGGTGGATTTTGAAACTCTTCGTAATTGTAGAAATGGGTTTCCATAAATGCTTTTATCGCATTGTCGTTCTCCAAAGCTACCTCTGATAAGTCCCTTGGTGGAACAGTCTCAACCCCATCATCATCTTTCTTGCAAGAGAAAAAAGTAATTAATAAAACTATAGAAACAATAATCCCGTACCTCATCAAGTGTGTCATTTAGCTGCGCAAGATACAATTTTCCGCTATTTTTGCTCAGTGCGTTAACAAAGATTTGAAGAGATCATGCGGATAGACAAGTACCTTTGGTGTATTAGATACTATAAAACCCGGAACGTTGCCTCCACGGCTGTTAAAAAAGGCCAGGTAAAGGTAAATGGTAGTGCGGTTAAACCTTCAAGAGAGGTATTCCCAATGGACAAGATTGTTCTTCGGAAAAATCAAATAGACTATCAACTTACCGTTTTGGACATTCCTGAAAGTCGAGTTGGCGCCAAATTGGTCGATATTTACCGGAAAGACACTACCCCCAAGGAGGCCTTTGCGCATAACGAACTGCTCACACATGCAAAGACCCATTATAGAAAGAAAGGACTTGGAAGACCCACCAAAAAGGACAGGAGGGACATTGATGGTTATTTGGACGAATCTGAATAGTCTGTTTTTATATCTTTGGATGAATTATTCCATTTCATGAAGAACCTTATTCTTACCCACGATCAAATTCAGCATACAATAAAGCGTATCGCTTATCAAATCTATGAAACCAATGTGGATGAAAAAGAAATCATCATTGCTGGGATAAATGGTGGAGGAATTGATTTTGCCAAAAAACTTGTGGACATCCTAAAAAAAATAACCGATGCCCAAATTACGTTGTGCAAGGTGGAAATGGACAAGAAAAATCCTCTGAAGAGTGGGGTCGAGACATCAATCCTTGAAGAAGCCTACAAAGACAAGTCCATAGTTTTGGTAGATGATGTGCTTAATTCTGGAACCACTTTGATCTACGGCGTACACCATTTTTTAAAGACCCCCATAAAACAATTGAAAACTGCTGTCCTAGTAAATCGGAACCACAAAAAATATCCAATCAAGGCCGATTTTAAGGGTATATCGCTCTCCACCTCTTTAAATGAACATATAAAAGTAGAGTTTATTTCCAAGAACAACTCTGTCTACTTAGAGTAGCTTTTTTTTAATTTCGGCAACCACTTCCTCAAGATTTTTGCCCTCACATTCTACAATGTGCTTGGCTCTGGCGTAATACGCTCTCCTCTCAAAAAGATGCTTCCCTACAAATTCGGGCAAATCGGCATCCTCAATATTTCTCACTAAGGGTCGTTGCTCCTTTTCCCTTTGTAGTCGTTCAACTAAAGCGGGTATGGGCAGTTGCAGATACACGGAATCATCCGATTTTTCCAAAATAGTCTCCATGTTACCTGCATAACACGGCGTACCACCACCTGTGGAAAGCACTATGTTATTTCTGGTATCCAAAACTTGAGAGAGCATTTGATGCTCCAATTTTCTAAAAAAAATCTCTCCTTTTTCTGAAAAAATGGTTTTTATGGATTTTTTTTGTTGCTCTTCAATGTAGTCATCCAAATCCACAAAATCTAGTTGTAAGTCGCTGGCCAACAACCTTCCCACGGTAGACTTTCCACTTGCCATGTACCCCATCAAAACTATTCTCATATATCTGTTTTAAAAGCGATTTCAAAAAAACACAAATTTATCATTAATTCACTTTTGGAAAATAGATTATTGATGTTATATTTGCACCCGCTTAGCGAAACAGCCAAGTACTGAAATTTTGACCTGGTAGCTCAGTTGGTAGAGCATCTCCCTTTTAAGGAGAGGGTCCTGGGTTCGAGCCCCAGCCAGGTCACCATAAAACCCCAAAAATCTATCGGTTTTTGGGGTTTTCTTTTTCCACTCCTCTTGTATTCCTCTATTCCATTTATTTTTTAAGGCAATAATCATTCAAAAACCAAGAGTCCAAAAAAATACTCTTCCGTTCCATACCAGCCTAAAATATCCCAGTATTTATACAAACGAGAAAATAAGCAATGTTTTTCCACAACAGGGTCCAAATACTTAATTTTAAAGAACGTATGGAAAATGGTCTTGAAATTGGAACACTCACATCAACTAATTATTGATAATGTCAGTAGGTTTATTGATTTAACCGAGCTTGAAAAACAGAAGTATATTTCTTTGCTTACAGAAGTAAAAGTAAAAAAGAAAGCATTCTTAATGCAAGCCGGTGAAATTGCCAGATACGAGTATTTTATCACTAAAGGTTGCTTAAAGGTGTATACTTTAAATGAGGATGGTGTACCTCATATCTCCATGTTTGCGGTTGAAGATTATTGGACAGGGGACATGGCCAGTTTTATGACCAAAGAACCTTCGCGTTATTTCATTAAAGCTACCGAGGACTCAGAATTATTAGGCATCTCCAGAGCTAATTATGAGCTACTTTTTCAAGAAATACCAAAATTTGAAAGGTTTTACCGAATACTATATCAAAAGTCACTCATAAGTTATATAAGACGTTCCAACCAAGGCATATCCTTAACGGCAGAAGAAAGATATATCGAGTTCAAAACGAAATATCCTAACATTGTCCATAGAATTACCCAGAAAGACTTAGCGGGTTACATTGGCATTACCCCGGAATTTATGAGTAAAATCATTTCCAAAGTCAATAGAATGTAAAAGTCTTAAACTACTTCATTTTTTTTCATGTGCCCACATTGGAATTTTGGAGCATGAAAAAAATAGTAATCATCCTTTCAGTATTTATTCTTGGAGTTACGAACAGCTTGAAAGCGCAATTCACACAAGTTGAATTATTTACAGGATTGGGCAAGACGGACTTCACACTCTATTCAAGCTATCCGATCAATGAAAAAAATACACTGAGCATTGCTACCCTCGCTTTCTTTCAAAAATTCAATAAAAAAGCAAATGAGAGTTTTGATGAGGCTGGGGTGCAACCAACACTATTCTGGAACATTAACAGGAGTGTTGCTGTTGGTCCATCTATATATTACAACAGTTTTGCCGGTTATTCGGAACGCCTGTCCGTAAGACTTATACTAAAAAACTCTCGAGCGCTATTTGTAATTATTCCTACGGTTGCCCATTCCGAGCAAAAGAAGGCCGTCTATGCCGAAGCCTTTGCACAGTTTCAGTTCAACTCACCGATAAATGATAAAGTTTCGCTTTGGTTAAACGGACAGTTTTTAACTATCTGGAACAAGTTTAAAACGCACTCCAGAAGCTTTCAGCAGTTGCGAGCGGGAATATCGTTCAATGACCACCAATTGGGTATCGGTTTTGACTTTGACCAGTATGGGCCAGACCCAATTGAAAAATCATCTTTCGGTCTGTATTACCGAAAAACTTTATAAACAATTTTTAAATCTTAAACATCATGAAAAATTTAGTAAAAGTTTCACATTGGATAGCCTATGGATATTTAATCTATGCCTTTGGTTATGCAAGCCTTTTTAAAGTTTTCCAAAAACAAAGTATGATGGAAAATATGAGCAATCTTGGTTTCGGAAAAATATGGAC
>JAUICT010000267.1 GCA_030429325.1 Bacteroidia bacterium | reverse complement strand
CACACCTTAGATCAAGATGTGAAAATGTTCTTTTACAACCAAGTGGTGGCCATGGATGCTTTCATTGCCTCATGGGACAGCAAAATGTTCTATGATTTTGCCCGACCTTTTGCCTTGGTACATGAATATTATGACCAGCAGAAAATCAAAGCTTGGGGTGGGGTAGGAAAAGGTATGATCGAGATGGACGGTAACCAATGGCGCCCCTATTCCCCTGATACGTTCTTATGTCCACCCTTTCCAAGTTATACCTCAGGCCACAGCACCATTAGTGGGGGTTGTGCCGAAGCGTTGAAACTTTGGACGGGTAGTGATGAGTTCGGCTCTGAAGTGGAACTCGTGGCCGGTTATCTTACCGAACCGGATAACCTCGGGGACACTGTGACCCTCAAGTTTCCCACCTTCACCAAGACAGCCGAAATGGCAGGGATTTCAAGAGTACTTGGCGGGTATCACATCCAGGCGGACAACATTGCCGGATTGGAACTGGGCCGCGATGTAGCCCATGAGGCTTGGAAATTCTACAAAAAGCATGTTGGGGAAGAAGAAATGTAACCTACGCCCCTAAGGGTGTTAGCTTCCTATTTGCTTTTGATAATGGTTTTTGACCAATTCGTTTTCGGTGAGTGAAATGGCTTTTTCCAAAGCGGCTTTTTGTTGCTCGGGGTTACCTAAATCGGACCAAAGTTCGGCTTTGATGGCATGGAACAGCGCATGATTGGCAAAATCGTTTTTTTGCTCCAATTGCTCCAGTTCCCTAAATGCTTTTTCGGCACCATGGATTTTGGTAAAGGCAACTATACGATGTAACGCCACCATGGGTGATGGCTCCAGTTTTAATTGTAGGTCATATAGATAAAGTATGTTCTTCCAATCGGTCTCACCAAAGGTTTTGGCCGTGGAATGGTAGTACGATCGGGCAGCTTCCAAATGGTATTTGGAAGGGGTCCTATCTTTGGTTCCTGCATTTTCCAAATGTCGTATGCCTATCGTAATCAATTCTTGGTTGTATTTGCAGCGGTCCTGATATTCCAAGGTCACCAACTCACCTTTATCATCCAACCGGGCATCAAAGCGGGAAGCGTGAAAACACATCAAAGCAATCAAAGCTTCCAAATTAGGATGTTGGCAATAGGCATTTTGCTGCATCAGCAAGGCCAAACGCAAGGCCTCATAACAAATATCCCTTTTAATGATCAAGGTGCCCGAAGTGGCAGCATAGCCTTCCGAAAACAACAGATAAATAACCTGTAATACGCGAAACAAGCGAGACTGTAAACCCATCTCCACAGGAATCTTGAGCATTTTAACCTCTTCCCGGAATTTTTTCTTGGCCCGAGTAAAGGATTTGGCCACCGCTTCCTCCTTTTTCAATAAGGCTTCTGCCAATTCCTTATTGCTGAAACCGCCAATGAGTTTTAGACTCAACACTATTTGATGTTCTTGCGAAAGCGTGGGGTGGCAACAGGCGAATATCATTTTCAATTGACTGTCTGAAAGGGTAGCATCCAAAGAGAGGTCGCCATTTTGTTCCGTTCCGCTGTGTTGGGACAATCGTTCCGTATCTTGAAGGTCCATTTTTTTGTCCCGCCGCAATACATCGATCAACCGATTGCTTGCCACCCGGTACAACCATGCGGTGGGGTTATCTGGAACGGATTTGTAGGCCCACACCTGCATGGCTTTGATAAAAGTATCTTGGGTGGCATCCTCAATCTGTTCCAAGTGGGAAGTGCCAAACTTATGGGTCAATAGGGCCACCACTTTCCCATATTCCTGTCTAAAAAGATGTTCTATGGTTTGATGGTGGTCCTGTGGCATTACTTTTAAAAGACTACTTTCTTAATTGCGTCATTTCGAGTGGAACGAGAAATCTCTTATGGTTAGATTTCTCACATTCGTTCGAAATGACCTGTTATTCCTTTTTTTAAATCAGTGCTCCATGGAAAGGATCTCGCGAACCTCCACAAAACTTCCCTCATAATCAAAAATGGGACAGCCTTTGGAAATCTCAACAGCCTCGTCATAATCATTGGCAGATACGATCAAATAGCCTCCCACCATTTCGGCTCCTTCGGCAAAGGGACCATTAGTGACCACTTCACCTCTGTTGCGAACTACTTTTCCATCCTTTCCCAAAGGGAGTCCGTCCAATAGCTTTCCTTTTTCTCTCAAGCCGCCCATCCATTGGCCCCATACCTCCATGTGGGCTTGTTTTTCTTCTTGGGACAATTTGTCAAAGGCTTCATCCCCACCTCTGAACAGATACAAAAAATTACTCATGACTTTTCGTTTTGTGTCCTTTTTCAGGACTGGTTATACATTGTCTTCATCTTAAAGACGAAAACACAACCCTTGTTTGGACAGTTCTTTAAAAATAGTTGAAAAATAGATTTCCCAGTCGCATACGACCTCGAAAAGAACGTATCAAAATAATTTCATCTGACCATTTTTGTAGGGTTCGTGTAAATCCGTCCGCAATCTAGGAAACTGTCTATCCTTAAAATATTTCTGACGGGCCAAGTGGGCCATATCGTGAATCTGTTGGGCAATTTTCCCCTCTCCCCTGCTTCGAATCCCAAACCTGCTATCGTTTATAGATCCTCCATGGCAATCTTGGATTAGGTGCAGCACCTTTTCGGCCCGGTGCGGCATGGCTTTTTTGATCCAATCGGTAAAGATTTGTCCAATGGCCCCATTCAACCGTACTACCGTTATGGCAAACGAACGGGCACCATGATCCGCAACGGCTTTGGCCAAAGGCAAAAGTTCATGACTGTTGATTCCCGGAATCATGGGCGCCAACATGGCGTTTACGGGAATATTGTTTTCGGACAGAATCTTAATGGTTTTCAATCTTTTTTGGATGGACGCCGTCCTTGGTTCCAGTTTTCTTCTTGTTTTTTCTGAAAGGGAGGTCACCGAAACATTGACCCCCACCAATTGATGGGCATTTAGCTCCTTTAAAATATCCAAATCTCTAAGGACCAATGCGTTTTTAGTGATTATTCCCACTGGATGACGGTATTTTAGGAAGACTTCCAAGCATTTGCGCGTAATTTCAAATTTTTGCTCAGCGGGTTGATAGCAATCTGTATTGCCCGAAAGTACAATCGTGCACGCTTTCCAGTTTTTATGCCTGATCCTTGCCTCCAACAGTTCCGGGGCCGCCTTTTTGACCAAAATCTTGCGTTCAAAATCCAAACCCGCGCTATAGCCCCAATACTCATGGGCATTGCGTGCATAGCAATAAATACAACCATGTTCGCAGCCTTGGTAGGGGTTCATGGAGTACATCATCCCCACATCTGGGCTATCTACCTTGTTTACAATGGTCTTGGGAAAAATGGGGATGTATTGGGTCTTGTTACTCTCGGCCTCCTCGCCCTCCAAACGGCAGAACTCCAGAAAATCCTCGCGCATTTCGTACACGTGCTGTAAAAACTGATTGGGTGTATTTTTCTGGGCTCCTCTGCCTTTTTGGTATTCTTTGGGTTCCATGTTTTTGGATTTATTCCAAATTTATGGATTATTTCCTTTATTTGGTTTTTGGCGATTGTTAAAAGGTGAAGGGAATAGGGGTGATGGGTCAAAGGTGGAGGGTGAAGGGTTGATGGTTGATGGTTGATGGTTGAAAGGTGTTGGGTAAAGGTTACCAGTAAGCATTCTTGACTGCTCGGTAAAGGCTTGAACGGACAATACGTTTATAAAAGTTAAATGAAGCCGTCATGCTGAATTCAGTTCAGCATCGCATTGACCTGTTTCCGAAGGGATGGGAACCTGAAACAAGTTCAGGTTGACGAAAGGTAACCCTAAGTAATGTAGTTCTTGACTGCTCCTTCGGACAGGGTCAGAAATAAGGTGGAGTCTTGATGTCATTTCGAGTGCAAGGAGAAATCCCATATTTCACCCGTAACTTTTAGATTTCTCACTCCCGATAACCATCGGGATGTTCGAAATGACTTGAGGTCCTGAATATTTGGATTTCCCACTTACGCCTTGGACTACCCTTTCGACTTCTCCTTCAACTGCGCTCAGGATGACAGCTCAAGGCAAGGCTCAGGACTGGGTTCTCGACTGCGCTCGAACTGACAAAGGTAACAGAAACTTAGATTGTAGAAGTATTCAACCCGTGCTCAGGACAGGGTCAGAAATAAGGTGGAGTCTTGATGTCATTTCGAGTGTAACGAGAAATCTCATCATATTTCACCCGTAACTTTTAGATTTCTCACA
>JAUICT010000266.1 GCA_030429325.1 Bacteroidia bacterium | reverse complement strand
TTGAGCCAGGCAAAGCGTATTATACCAAGTCGGATGCTGCGCTGGAAATTGGTCGTAGTTTTGGTGGAGGTTACGCCCTTTTGGCCATATTCACATGGATTCCCAAATCCATTAGGGATACCATTTATGACTTTGTGGCCCGTAATCGTTACAAATGGTTCGGAAAGGAAGAATCGTGCATGATTCCCACGCCAGAGCTAAAGGCAAAATTTTTAGGTTAATCCATCTTAAATTGAGTTTCTCAACAAAAAATAAACCAAGGTCAAGACAAAGAAGTTATTTACAATATGAAGGATAATGCCGGTCAATAGCCCTCCAGTCCTTTTTGCATAATATCCGGTTACCAATCCAAAAATGAAATAATACACGAACATCTTGAAGTTAAAATGTACCATGGCAAACATTGAGGCCTGAATGATATTTGCCCCTGTAAAACCAAGATGCTTTTCAATAGAGCCCAATACCACTCCCCTAAATATGACTTCTTCGTAGATAGGCCCAACAAGAGCAACTATGAAAACCCCTACCAAGAAACCGTGTGTTTTTAAAATGGCCACAATCTCAGCAGTAGCATTTAAAACCATAGTGGATAAATCCACAGGATCTAAATCCACAAAAAGTCTAAGCGTTTTTAATATCGTCAAGTTGATGATAAAAAATACAACACCTAGTCCCAAAGAACTCCATATGGACAGTTTTGAACTATAAATGAGCCTCAGAGCATCCTTTTTTAGAATAGTAAGGGTTCCAATGGCCATGAAGACCACATAGGCTATCATGCTATTGGCCAAAAGAGTTTTGTCCTCGATAGGTTCCTCATAGACAATGGTCAAATCAAAAAGGACGTTCATGCTTTCCTCATAATAAAAAATCAAGGAAAGTAAGTATTGGCCCACTAGATAAACGAAACTTATAATCCAAAAATGTTTTAGCCCCCAATTAAAGTTCAATTGAGATTGTGGCTGGCGTTGCTTCCATCCATTGTACCACTGGGTAAAATTATATATGGGCAAAACCCATAAATAGGGAAGCAGTACTAGTACTAAAATGGAAAGTATCAAAAGAAATAAATGATACAACTCCGAGAAATTCCATGGTAATAAAGGGTCTTTAAGAAAAAGTCGTAGTCTTTTAATGGCAAGAAAATCGTCCAAATCATTTTCTGCTTGGAGTATACGATAAGAAGTTAGTGCAGTTTTCGGATAGGAGTATTTTAAATCATGGTTGAACAAAGCCTGCAATTTGGATATTTTGTTCCATTCATTGATAGTATCTTTTATCAAGAACGTTCTGGCCACATCAAATTTCTCCAGATCCACCATTGCCTTGGCCATTTCTGCATTATCAATGAACGTTGAATCTTTTCTCCCGACTTCATCAAACAATCGAAGTGCCTTTTTGGTTTCACCCAAATCCATTAGAAGTTGTGCCTTGTTACTCAACGTCCATATGGTGGTATCTTTATCCAAACTGTGGAGCAATTCTGATTTTGCCCGTTCCAAATTGTCCTGTTCTTTGTGGATCAATGCTAAATCGTATGACAAATCCAACTGTTCATCTTGACTTTTGGCTTCGTAGTAGTATCGCAATGCCAAAAGATTGTTATCATCACTATAATAATAGTCGCCAAGCATTTTGTTAATGGATGCGCGCTCAGTTTGTGACCACTCTAGGGGGTTATCTTCAATGGCACTTTCCGCTTGTTCCAATACACCTAACCTTTTTTCTCCATAAAGATTTTCCGCTCTGTATATCAAAACCTGTGGATGGTGCGGAAACCTACTGAACAATTGTGCTATACATTCTTCGGTTTCATCATATTTTAGATTGTACCCTTCATACTCATCATAGTATGAATTTCCAATAAACTTACAGCGTTCCAAATATGAAACCACATCTTCTGGATGGGCTTCGATGTAAGCATCATAAAGACCCAATATTCTTTGAAAATCTGTGTCTTTTGCATTGTTCAGCTTTAGAACATAATACTCATGACTGCCTTTCTCACCAAAACTTGGAATCTCTTGGGAAAATGTATGAACACTATAAAGCAGTAGTAGTATAAAGAAGAGAGGTCTGCACATGGGATAAGGTTGGTATGATATTAGCAAGTCAAAATATTTGCTATTTTGAACAGGTCATTTCAGGTTGTTCAGGATAAAATCCAAGGTTTTGTTGGTGTTCAATTTTTGGTCAAAGGAATAGCTCTTGTGCGTAATGGGCTGTGACAGTCCCAAGCTCTTCAGATATTGAATGGTCTCCTCATAATCCAACGACACTTTGCCCGTGAGCAGTACATCCATACTTTCTTCTTTTTGATAGCGCTTGTATATTTTCCGAAGCCCACTGAGGTACAATCGGTCCTTGGTGAAGCCCCCTCCCCTATGTGCCCGAAGGGTAATACTAAAAGCATCATCCCGGTTGAGCTTGTATTGCCCATGAATCAAGTCGAAAGTGTCCGCAAAAGAATAACCCTTAATTAAACTGTCAGCGGCCAATACCCTGTATGCCAATTCTTTTAACCGTTTTAAAGTCAATGCCCCTCCCATATATTCGCTAAAAACTGCCAATCCTTCCTGGGTCTCTACATTTTTGGGCAGACCGTTGGAAAAAATCTTCAAAGGCTGTTGCAAACCATTGTAGGTAGTGACCAAGTGCACCCCAATTTCATGGTTGGCCAAAGTCAATAACTGGTTCTTGCTGAACTTGGTGTTCTTTTTGATCAAAAGTGACTGGGAACTGTTACTCACCATAGCCTCCGCAGCAATATTGGTGGAGAACTTAATATTCAATGGAAAATCGTACTGCTTTACAAAATCTTCGAAATAAGAACGAGCCTCTTCAGCAGAAAACACTTTTTCCATATCCGAAACCATGGGTTCATCACCAAAATGGAGAATGAAACGTGCATTTTGCACATCTTTTTCGGTTGGGGTTCCGTAAACGCGTAGCGAATTGTAGTAAAAATTCTTGCCTTTACCAATAGTTTCTATGCACTGTACCATGTTGGAATAGTAATAAATGACCTCTTGGTACAATTTGCGGATTCTGTCATCCGAGATTCGCTCTAAGCGCTGGGAGAAGAACAACCGATGCAATTTATAGGGGTCGAACTTGAGCTTGGGGTACTTAAACTCGGGCTCAATGGTGTATTTTGAAGCAAAGAAACGGTTTTTCTCCTTTTCAATGTTCAATGGGTTAATATAGCTCAACAGCTCAATACGGCCTACCAAACGATCCAGATTGGCATCAATCTCAAATAGGTCGCCATATTCCCTGGCCAATTGCTGTGTTTCCTTTTCTCCTATCATACGTTCGCCTTTTCAAAAGCAGTTACCATCTCAGGAATCAAAATCTTTAATTGTTGCTCTACGGCCCAAACTACTTCGGGAAAAATAATCCCGGTATGCTCATCGCAATAGATCTTTGAGATTTCAGTCGCCAAAACTAAGGTATTATTAAATTCGTGGGTTATAAATTTTAGAAAATGGCCATTCCCTTGGAAGGTGTCGTTGATTTTTGAAGTAGACGTTGTTCCATGAGGAAACTCAATCGTCTGTAATCTTTCTCTCCACAGTTCTGCCAATCCCCCAAATCGCTCATTGTCAATATTGGAAGTGCCCAAATTCCAAACCGGTACTTCGCGCTCCCAGCGCTTCCAGTTGTAGCTGTGCATATCAAACACCAGCACCTTGGGGAACTTGGACTCCAGCTTGTTGATCAGAGCATGCACCACTTTGTAAAAATTGCGATGTTTTTGAAGGCTTATCTCCCGTTCGATTTCCGATAAAGGGGTTTTCCACAATTGTTTGCCCCAAGCATCTGTGTAGATTGCAGTTTCTTCGGGTCTGTTCAGGTCGTACTCGAACCTACTATCGCACCCGGCAATTACAATGGGATGGGACTGCACCATTTGCTTGGTGCAGGGGTCTTCCTCATACCATCGTTCATACTCGGTGTGCATACAATTGTCCCACAGCGATTTTCTGAATTGGTGCCCATCATGAACAGCCCCACAGACATAAGGAACGTAGGCATCAATCTTTAAGGTAAAGGAGTAATCATCGGAAACTGCTTCAAAGCATTCTTCGTTGTTGATGCGAAAAATAATGTCATCAATGCTACACCTAAGCATTTTCAACTTCGTTACGTAAACGGGACCTACGGTCAAAAGCGGTCAGCTTGTCCATGACCTTACTTTCGATAAAATCTATGACCTTGGTCTGCACCTTGGTTTTGTAGGCTTTATT
>JAUICT010000265.1 GCA_030429325.1 Bacteroidia bacterium | reverse complement strand
AACGTAGCTCCGTTCCAAAAGTGGAGCCTACAGAAGAAGAAGTACAAAAGCAGGTCAGGGAAACCTTGGAAAAACTCCAAGGGAAATCTGGAAAAGGCAAAGGAGCCAAATATAGAAGGGAGAAAAGAGATCAACACCGTCAACAGACAGAGAAAGATCTTGAGCAACAAGAGCTGGAAAGCAAAATCCTTAAGGTGACCGAGTTTGTTACGGTAAACGAAGTAGCTACCATGATGGATGTCTCCACTACCCAGATTATTTCTGCCTGTATGTCTTTAGGTATCATGGTGACCATGAACCAACGTTTGGATGCTGAGACACTTTCCATTGTTGCCGATGAGTTTGGATATGAGGTGGAATTCATTACTGCTGAAATAGAAGAGTCCATTGAGGAAGAAGTCGATGCTCCGGACGATTTAAAACCAAGAGCGCCGATTGTTACCGTTATGGGTCACGTAGACCACGGTAAAACCTCATTGTTGGATTATGTAAGGAAAGAAAATGTTATTGCCGGAGAAAGTGGAGGGATAACGCAGCACATTGGTGCCTATGGGGTTTCCCTGGATAATGGTCAGCGAATAACCTTCTTGGATACTCCAGGACACGAGGCCTTTACGGCAATGCGTGCCCGTGGAGCCCAGGTTACCGACATCGCTATCATTGTGATTGCTGCGGATGACGATATCATGCCTCAAACCAAAGAGGCCATCAGTCACGCGCAGGCGGCAGGTGTGCCCATTGTGTTTGCTATAAACAAGGTGGACAAACCAACGGCCAATCCCGATAAAATTAAAGAAGGCCTAGCGCAGATGAATCTATTGGTGGAAGATTGGGGTGGAAAAATCCAGTCCCATGATATTTCTGCCAAAACAGGGCAAGGTGTCAAGGAATTATTGGAAAAAGTCTTATTGGAAGCCGAATTGTTGGAGCTGAAGGCTAATCCTGCCCGATTGGCATCAGGTACCGTTGTTGAAGCCTTTTTGGATAAAGGCCGAGGTTATGTTTCAACCATTTTGGTGCAGACAGGAACTTTAAAAATAGGGGACTATGTCTTGGCTGGTACATGCAGTGGTAAAGTAAAAGCCATGCAAGACGAGCGAGGTAAAAATGTAAAAAATGCCGGGCCGGCCACGCCAATTTCAATTTTGGGATTGGATGGTGCCCCACAAGCAGGGGATAGGTTCAATGTGTTGGAAGATGAACGTGAGGCCAAACAAATAGCCGCAAAACGTTCACAGTTGCAACGGGAACAAACGGTCAGGACCCAAAGACATATCACACTTGATGAAATCGGACGACGAATTGCATTGGGCGACTTCAAAGAGCTTAATATTATTCTCAAAGGTGATGTGGATGGTTCGGTGGAGGCCTTGACGGATTCGTTCCAAAAATTGTCTACTGACGAAATTCAGGTGAACATCATCCATAAGGGTGTTGGTGCCATTACAGAATCGGATGTCTTGTTGGCAAGTGCTTCAGACGCCATTATTATAGGATTCAATGTAAGGCCTATGGGCAATGCCCGCATGGTTGCCGAGAAAGAGGAGATTGATATCAGGACCTATTCCATTATTTATGATGCCATCAATGATTTGAAAGACGCCATGGAAGGTATGCTTTCGCCAGAGATGAAGGAAGAAGTCACTGGTAATGCTGAAATCAGGGAAACTTTCAAAATATCCAAAATCGGAACCATCGCAGGTTGTATGGTCACCAGTGGAAAGATTTTCAGAAATTCCCAAATACGACTTATCCGGGATGGGGTGGTCATATATACGGGAGAACTTGCATCCTTGAAACGATTTAAGGATGATGTCAAGGAAGTTTCCAAAGGATATGATTGCGGTCTTCAGGTGAAGAACTACAATGATGTCAGGGAAGGTGATATCATAGAAGCTTTCCAAGAAGTGGCAGTAAAGAAAAAGCTCTAAAAAGAGATAATATTGAAATAAAAAAAATCCCGTTTTAAACGGGATTTTTTTTATTTGGAAGAATTTTCCGGTTTAAGCAGCATGGCATCCGGATATTTTTTTCGGACTTCAAGATATTTTCGTTCAGCCTCCAATTTTGTTTTGAACTTTCCAAGGCGTACCCGATAAGTGGGAGATTCAAACTCAATTTTTGAATACCAACCTGGAAAATCTATGTCTACTTGAGCCTTTAGGTTTTGCGCTTTCTGATAGGAACCAAATCCTACTTGTATCTGATAAAATTCAGCTTTTGAATTTACCTCGGTATAGAGCTTGACCAATTCATCTATTCTAGAATCTTGCTGTATGGAAACCCTGCCCTCTTGTGCGGATAACTGTAGGGAAAGCCCAATAAAAAAGGATGCAAATACAAGAGATTTCATAGGATTGGGGTGTTTAATATTAATGAGTTTATGCAAAAGTAAATTTTTATGCTCTAAACCTGTGGGCGGTCTTTTATTTAGAATCTTTATAAATTAGATGTTATAAATACCTTAACATTTCAAAAAATGGTGCTATGTCGTACTTTTGTGATCAATTTTGGTAGGATAAAAAGCTATTGTTCTCTATATCAATAGAAACAATCATGCCAAAGATTTCGATAGAAATTTCGTTAATATGAAAAAGGTTTTGTACCGCCATCTATTTTCTAAAATTTTAGGTCTTTCTCTCCTATTTTTTTCCATTTCATTTTATGCGCAGGAAGAAGCTGCCGCCGATGCCGGTGGTGGGGATCCTGCAAAAGGGAAACAGCTCTTTAATCAGAACTGTGCCGCTTGTCATGCCTTGGATCGCAAAATGACCGGTCCCGCGTTGGCCAATGTGGAGTCGCGTTTGTCGGAAGATCAAGGATTGGATAAGGAGTGGTTGTATTCTTGGATCAAGAACAGTCCTGGGATGATAAGCTCTGGGGATTCCTATGCAAACGCAATCTACGCTGAGTATAATCAGGCGGCAATGACGCCTTTCCCAACGTTGTCCAATCAGGACATCGATGATATTTTGGCCTACACTGCCGCTCCGCCTGCCAAACCTGCAGCTGCAGCTGCTGGAGGTGATGTTGCTCTTACTCCGGCTCAAAGTTCTGGGATATCCAATGAAGTGATTTTGGGAGCTTTGGCGTTGGTGTTTGGTCTTTTGGTGATCATGTTGGTCTTGGTGAATAAGACGCTGCGTAGAATAGCGGAAGCCAATGGTGTTGTCTTGGAAAATGAAAAGGCAGAGAAACGTCTGCCAATTTGGAAAGCTTTTGCCCAAAATCAATTTTTGGTATTGGTGAGTGCTATTTTTCTATTGTTGGCAAGTGCTTACTTTGCGTACGGTTGGATGATGCAGGTTGGTGTGGATCAAGGATATGCTCCCGTACAGCCCATTCACTTTTCGCACAAAATCCACGCCGGGGACAATAAGATAGATTGTAAGTATTGCCACTCTTCTGCAAGGGTGTCCAAAACTTCAGGAATACCCTCATTGAACGTATGTATGAATTGTCACAAATCCATTTATGAATATGCTGGAAACCCTGAAGGGCCATCAGCTGAGGATTTGGCTGCTGGGCACACCAATGAATTCTATACAGCTGAAATCAAAAAGTTGTATAAAGCTGTTGGATGGGATGAGGAAAATCAAAAATATACGGGTGAAACAAAGCCAGTGCAATGGGTGAGAATCCATAACCTGCCAGATTTTGCCTATTTCAATCACTCCCAACACGTATCAGTTGCAGGGATAGCCTGTCAAACCTGTCACGGACCAATCGAGGAAATGGAAGTTGTGGAGCAATTTGCACCATTGACCATGGGTTGGTGTGTGAACTGTCACAGGGAGACCAATGTAAAGATGGAGGGCAATGCATACTACGAGGCCATTCATGAGGAGTTGTCCAAAAAATATGGCGTTGAGCAGTTGACTGCGGCCATGATGGGTGGTATAGAATGTGGTAAGTGTCACTATTAAGAATTAAAGGAAGATAATCTCAGATATATCGTATGGCATCAAACAAAAAATATTGGAAAAGTGAAGCGGAGTTGAATCCGAACGATTCCATTGTTGAGACGCTAAGACAAAACGAATTTACAGAACAGATTCCCGTTGATGAGTTTTTGGGTGACAAGGAGAACTTGTCCGCTTCAAATACCAATAGAAGGGACTTTCTGAAATATGTTGGGTTCAGTACAGCAGCAGCGGCTGTGGCCGCATGTGAAGGTCCAGTTCATAAATCCATTCCCTACGTGGTGCAGCCGGACAATATAGTGCCGGGAGTGTCAAATTATTACGCAACCACTATTGCGGATGGTTTTGAT
>JAUICT010000264.1 GCA_030429325.1 Bacteroidia bacterium | reverse complement strand
GAACGGTAAGGGCTTCCGTTTCGGTATCGTTCTCCAATTGGATTTCGGCCGTAACAAACATCCCCGGTTTCAGCAATCCTTTTCTGTTATCCAGATTCGCACGCACCTCAAGGGTCCTGGTGGAACTGTTCAGCAAGGGATCTACAAAAGAAATCTTCGCGCTAAAAGTTTCATTGGGGTACGACTTTGTTCGCACCTCAAGGCTTTGTCCTTTCTTGAGCAGTGACAATTGGTTCTCGTAGGCATCGAACACGGCCCAAACCGAATTTAAATTGGCCACTTTCACCAAAGGTGAACCAGTGCTTACATAATCGCCTTCTTCGACCATGATTTCCGAAACCACTCCTGAAACATTGGCATATACCGGGAAGTTTTCACGAACCTTTCCGGAGCTTTCAATCTCATTTATTTGATTTTCAGACAGTTTCCAAAAGGTAAGCTTGTTCCGAACCGCCGCATAAAGTGCTGGTTGGGAAGCCTTCAAATTGGCCGCAGTAATCAATTCTTGCTGTGCCGCGACCAATTCGGGAGAGTAGATGGTGGCCAGTTGTTGCCCTTTTCTCACCTCTTCCCCTTCAAAATTGATGTTGAGTCTTTCTATCCTCCCATTAAAGTAGGCCGATTGCACCGCATCCGCTTCTTGGTTTATGGCCACTTTTCCAGACAGCTTCACACTGCCTTCCCCTTTCATCCCAGCACCCACGGTCACCGTTTCCACACCTGCGAGCGCCATGGCATTGGTGGACATCCTTATCTGCCCCATGGCAAGACCTTCATCTGATGAACTCGCCGGAATTAAATCCATACCACAGATAGGGCAATCCCCAGCTTCTGGCTGCATGATTTGCGGATGCATTGAACAAGTCCACATTTGACCAATCGCCATTTCCTCATCATGATCATGCCCATCAACAGAACTTTCACCCCCAGAGCTTGAACCAAAAATCAGATATCCTATAAGAAGTCCAACCACGGCTGCAACTGCAACAAATACACTATTCTTTTTCATGCTATTTATTTTTTTGTTTAACCACTTTTCGAACTGATGGGGAAGACGTGAACCAAAGCAGGAAACCACTCAATACCGTAATCAATCCCAATAGTGAAAATCCCCTGAGTAGCAGGGTATTGAAATCATCCCTCCCTTGATAATCCATAGTGTGCGTCATCCATAAAAAATCAAACCAACGCCAATCCCTGTGCCGTACCGTTTGAAAGGCCCCATTGTTGAGTGCCACATATGCCTTTAATTCTTCAGAAGTCGCATACGAAATTTCATAGGCTGGCAAGGGTCTTCCCCTATACTCGTGATGTGGCCCCACTTCATTAATCTGGACAATGGAACTGACCTTAAGATCAGGGCGCATGTGATTGGCAGCAACTTGTAATGCCTCATCCTTGCTTACACTTTTCTTTTGCTCCCCGGTTTTTGCATTGAACAACTGTGCCCCATTGATCCAATAATAGGGTTGACCAGCAATCTCCAAAAGCTCCATGGACGTAATCGCCTTAACACCGTTTAGGCTATCCGTCCCCAAAAGATTGAAAAAAGATGCGGTCTTGGGCGGCATTTGTTTGAAATGATCCCCATGGATTTCATCAATATCCGTCCAACTAAAATACATCCCACTGATCGTCCACATCAGGAATTGAATCCCCAAAAAAATCCCCAAGTATCTGTGGACCTTTCGAATTTTGATTGCTGTTTGTCGTTTTACCATATTATTTAGTCGATTGATTTAGTTCGAAGTCTGAGTGCATTGGCAATGACCGATACGGAGCTAAAGCTCATGGCCAAGGCAGCTATCATGGGAGAGAGCAGCAATCCAAAAAATGGATAGAGCACTCCCGCAGCGATAGGAACTCCCAAAGTGTTATATACCAGGGCAAAGAACAGGTTTTGCTTGATATTGCCCATTACGGCACCACTCAGGTTGAATGCTTTGACAATACCATGTAAATCTCCTTTTACCAAGGTAATGGAGGCGCTTTCCATGGCCACATCGGTACCTGTTCCCATGGCAATCCCAACATCGCTTTTGGCCAATGCAGGGGCATCATTGATACCATCACCGGCCATGGCCACCACCCTACCTTGGAATTGCAGTTCCGATACTTTTTTAAGCTTGTCCTCTGGCAACATCCCCGCTTCAAAATCGGACAAATGCAATTCATTGGCCACGGCCTGGGCGGTATCCCGGTTGTCGCCAGTAAGCATAATCACACTCACCCCTTTATCCTGCAACGCCTTTATGGCCTTTGCACTGGTTTTCTTTATACGGTCACCAATAACCACATAGCCAACCGCTTTTCCATCAATGGCTAAGTAGGAAACGGTCTTTCCCTGTTGTTGATAGGTGTTCACTTCGGTTTGCATGGATTCGGTTACCTCTATGCCCGCCTCTTGCATCATTTTACGGTTCCCCAAAGTGGTGTTCTTTCCATTTACGGTTCCTTGGACCCCTTTTCCGGTCACAGCTTCAAATCTATCTGCCTTTAAAAAATCAATCTTTTTTTCTTTTCCGTAGTTCACGGTGGCCTGAGCCAAGGGATGCTCGCTAAGATTGTTCAAGGAAACCATGTATTGCAGAACCGTGTTCTCACCATTGTCGCCGAATGTTCCCACTTTTTCAACGGTGGGTTTACCTTCGGTAATGGTACCGGTCTTGTCCACAATAAGCGTATCCACCTTGTTCATTTTTTCCAGTGCTTCGGCATTCTTGATCAGTACCCCATGCTGGGCCCCTTTACCTACCCCTACCATAACGGACATGGGAGTGGCCAGCCCTAAGGCGCAGGGACAGGCAATAATCAATACGGCGATGGCATTGACCAACGCATATACGTAGGCTGGTTCAGGTCCCCAAATGGCCCAAACACCAAAAGTGACCACGGCAATGGCCACCACAATGGGCACAAAATATCCAGACACGGTATCCGCCAATTTTTGAATAGGCGCCCTACTGCGGCTGGCATCGTTCACCATTTTTATGATTTGGGACAATAGGGTGTCCGACCCCACTTTTTCGGTTTTCATCAAGAAGGATGTATTCCCGTTGATGGTACCACTGCTTACCTTATCTCCTTTTTCCTTGTTCACGGGAATGGGTTCGCCTGTGATCATGGACTCATCTATGGCCGTCTGACCTTCCATCAGCACGCCATCAACAGGGATTTTTTCACCGGGCTTTACCCTCAAAATATCCCCCAACTGAATGTCATCGATATGCACTTCCTCCTCTTCCCCATTGACTACCCTAACCGCTTTGTTAGGGGCGAGCTTTAATAGCTCCTTTACGGCAGAATTGGTCTTGCTATGGGCCCTGGCTTCCAATACCTGACCCAAAAGTACCAAGGTAAGGATGACCGTTGCGGCCTCAAAATACACATGCACCGTTCCAGCTTCCGTTTTGAATTGCTCTGGGAAGAAATCCGGAAATAGCATCCCAAAAACACTAAAAGTCCATGCCACTCCGGCACCAATACCAATGAGTGTGAACATGTTCAGGTTCCAAGTCTTGATACTTCTGAAGGCCCGTTCAAAAAACATCCAAGTGGCGTAAAAGACCACGGGCAGGGAAAGGGCAAACTGCACCCAGTTCCAATACTTTTGTGATAAAATGGTGTACAATGGATTGTTGGGCAGCATTTCACTCATGGCAATCAAAAAAATCGGCAAGGTAAATGCCAAGGCCAGCCAGAATTTTTCGATCAATTTTTTATACGTTTTCTCCTCTGCTGAAAGATCTGGTTTTTTTGGAACTAGATCCATTCCACAGATGGGGCAACTGCCCGGTTCGTCCCGAACAATTTCAGGGTGCATGGGGCAGGTCCATTGTTCCGAGGAGGAAGCGGATAAATTCTGTTCCTCCACCAAATCCATTCCACAGACCGGACAATCTCCGGGTTTATCATAGGTTTTGTCCCCTTCGCAATGCATGGGGCAGTAAAAGACCCCGGTTCCATTTTTTACCGCTTGCTTTTCCTTGGGTTTGGGTTGATGGTGATGACCGGGCATATGGATACTGTACCTTCCCCCATCCTTTTCCAAGGCTTGTTGATACCGTTCCAGTGGAATATGCTCCTCCATGGTGATCACGGCTTCGGCCTTTTCCAAATTGACCTCTGCGGAAATCACCCCGTCAACCTCTGAAAGGGTTTTCTCCACATGGCCCCTGCATCCGTTACAGGTCATTCCGTGTATGTGATAGGTGTGCTTCATTGTTTTTGTTTTTAAATCGAAACTACCGTATCCTCCGGTCAACTACTTTTACAATTTTGGTTAATTGTTATAC
>JAUICT010000263.1 GCA_030429325.1 Bacteroidia bacterium | reverse complement strand
GAGGCTTGTTCCTCGGTGCCATTATACAAGCAAGGCAAATAAAAAAAGCCCCACCTATAAGCAGGGCCATTTTTAAGATGTAGCGTTATGTTGTTATTTAACTATGATAGATGTAGCATAAGTGCTCTCCCCTTGTGGGTCTTCGTAAACTATTTCTTCTAAAGTGGTTCCCTCAGGACTTATTTTCCAAACTGTGGCAAAACTCTTGTCCAAAAGAGGATTGTATTGGCTAGAAGCGACATAAATAAATCCATCATGAATAGTGATGTCACTATATCCTGAACCATCCCATTGTTTAACTAATTGGCCGTCAATCCAAAACATGCCCTTATTATTGGTCCAATCCACTCCAGTAGCATACGCTTTATTGTCATGAACAATTACAGATTGAGCAGCCGTAGAATTGATGTCATCGCCAAGATCAAACAATAGCTCGGTGTTTTTCCAAATGGTGGCCTCTGAACCCATATGCCCAGCTACATAAACATCATTATTGTCATCAACAAAAATATCATAGGTGTTGGAAGAGACGTTCTCTGTTAAATCATATGTATTGCCATCAACCCAATATAGGGCATTATGTGTGTTGGTATAAACCCTTCCGGCAATATAGATATGCCCATCCTTGACATAAGCGCCTTGGGCTGATGCAGGTTGACCCGCTTCACTCAAAAGGGTTTCCTCACCGTTTACCCAATATTTGGCATATTGAGTCCCGTTGGTTACCTCAAGGCCACAAATATGTATTTGACCATCAATGACTTGTATTCCCTTGGGAGCCTTGTTGTTTTCTTCAGGACTTCCAATGGTTTCAAATAGCGTATTGTTTTTGTAAACCTTTATAGGTCTGGTGCCTTCCCCATATTCAACATGGGTAGCGTACAAGTTTGGCCCTTCGATGGCAATGTAAGTATCATAGCTGCTGATTTGCGAAATTTCTTGGGAAAATCCATTTGTCCAGACGGTGGCCACTCCATAATCGCCATCGTTTTTTTCAGTAAATCCCCCAACAAAAATTCCTGGATTGACTGTTAATATGGCACTTGCAGAAGCATTGTCAACCGTTGCCGTAATGGTGGTGGTGCCGGCCCCGGTTGCGGTAACCCTTCCCTCGGCGTCCACAATGGCCACGTTTTCATCATCGGAGCCCCAAGTGATTTGGTCTTCGGCACCGGCCCCGGTGACCGTTGCGGCAATTATATCCTCTTCCAGGGTCCCGAGCTCCAAAGTCTCCTTATCGAGGGATATGGCAGTCGACTCCTCTTGTATAACGGTAAAGGTTCCACCGGTATCGGTCTTTCCATTTACGGTAACACTGATTTTACCTGTGGTAGCTCCTTCAGGTACGGTAATGAAGATTTCTGTGGCTTTGGCACTGGTGACCGTTGCCTTGGCCTCCCCAATTTTGACCACATTGTTTGCCGCTTTAGGATCAAAATTTTTCCCAGTAATGAAGACATTGGTACCAACAGATCCTGAATTGGGGCTGAAACTTGTAATTGATGGGCCTTCAGCATCTGTGACTTCATCATCGTCCTTGGAGCATGACAATACAACAAGGCAAGACATTAAAATTAAAGTAAAAGCGTAAAGAATATTTTTCATGATTTAAATTTTAGGAACTCGAAAAAACAATATTTTGTGTAAGCTGTGTACAAACAATTGATGAATGCCGTATTTGAATTGACGGATGCTACTAAAAACCTTAATTTTAGAACTCATGTGGTTCCACCCATTTCAATAGAAGTCTACAATCTTTAACGACTAACTATTTAATTCTAAAAGCTTAAATGGATTTAACACTATACATTTATCAAGTATGAAACGTTCTTCAAGGGAAGCTGATTCATAAATCTGTAGTATGCTTTTTTATGAAAAGAAGGCTATAAAAATTAGACCTTCCTATTTGTGGAAGGCCTAAAAAATCACCAGCAAACTTACTTTACAAATAAACCAAGTACTTTACCACTATTATCGTTTGTTTCAAGCTCTGTCGAGACACCATCCTTCCAAAGTACAGGTATATTGGGCCCACCATTCCAAAAATAGCCGGCAGCATATAAGCTTTCACCTGATGCTGCTAAATCATAAACATATGTATAAGCTGCACCAATACTGTAATCAATGGGCTCTCCATTTTTCCATACTCGACCTTCATAGCGGATACCATTATGCTGAAAGCCACCAACATAAACATCAGACCCGATTACTTCAACAGATCTAGCGTAAGAGAATCCTTGCTGATCATCTCCAAGAATCGTTTCCTCTCCATTTAACCACAATTTGGCCGTTTCCACTTCTAGATTGCCTATTACTTCACTCCCAGCTGCATAAACATCAGAACCATTCGCAAATACATCGAAAGCCCAAGCATTAGAAGTGCCGTCGGTTAAATTAGTAGAAGTTTCAAAATTGAATTGACTAACAAAGGCTGTTGTAATTGGGTTATCCTCCTCATGGTAACCTCCAGAAACATAAAGGCCTTCTCCTTCATTATAGCACAGCGATAAAATTGGGGGGGCATCTACAACCTTTTCTCCATTTAACCAAAGGTAACCGCCATAGCGTTCGGTATTCATGTCAAAGTTGTAGCCACCCACATATACATCGTTCCCATTTACTTGGATAGAAGTAGCTTGAGCCCTTGTCTCTTCTCCTGGATCACTTAATTCAGTCGAAACCCCATTTTTCCATAGCATAGCGATGGTATAACTTTCATTATTGGGGTCATCTTTATAACCAACCACATAGATGTCTTGTCCATGAACAAATACGTCGTTGGCAACTGCATCTGTAATTCCATCAGAAATTGCATTTGCTTCTCCGTTTATCCATAAGGTCGCAACTTCGGTTCCTTGGTCGGTTATGGAACCAACTGTAAAAACACTGGCATTTATCGTTATCAGACATTCTACTGATACATCATTGCCCAAATCGGCAATTACTTTTGTCGTTCCCGCTGATATTCCAGTGACCATTCCATTATTGTCCACAATGGCCACACTCTCATCAAGGGAACTCCAGGTGATATCTTCTGTGGTCGCAGGTCCCTCTATGGTGGGAATCAAAGTTTCACTATCTAGGGTGAAAAGCTCCAAGGTGTTTTTGTCAAGGCTTATCGTGATTGCCTCTTCCTCCTCCTCTTGTGTAACCGTAAAGGTTCCACCGGTATCGGTCTTTCCATTTACGGTAACACTGATTTTACCTGTGGTAGCTCCTTCAGGTACGGTAATGAAGATTTCTGTGGCTTTGGCACTGGTGACCGTTGCCTTGGTCTCCCCAATTTTGACCACATTGTTTGCCGCTTTAGGATCAAATTTTTTCCCAGTAATGAAAACATTGGTGCCTACGGCACCACTGGGTGGACTAAAACTGCTGATTTTTGGACCTTGCTGTTCAGGCGGGTCTGGGTTTTCGTCTTTTGTACAGGAAAAGATGACTAAACAAAAGGATAATACAAAGGAAGTTCCTAGGATGACTTTTCTCATGGTATAAATTTTTAAAACGCCAAGGAACACTAAAAAGGGGGAGTTTGGCGCCCACAATTGATGGAACAATGGTTTGGATTGATGAATGGGGACTTTAAATTGACCGTGTAAGTAAGGTACGGGCAATGTTGAATCGATGGAAAAGGGGCATGTTGTAGGTGACATTTCTTACTTTTGCGGTTCTAAACAGTAAACTCCATACACTATGAAAAAACTACTTTTTACCTTATCGGCGTTTTTTGTGCTAGCTACCTCACTGGCCCAGACCGAAGAGGAACTAAAGGCCCAGATTGCCCCTAAAAAAGATTCCATTGCCGCCATTCAAGGACGTGTAAACGCCCTACAGGCCCAGTTGGATGCCCTGCCCGGATGGAAGATAGGTGCCTTTGGTACCATTGGGGGGAACTTTTCCAACTTTGATAATTGGTATGCCCAAGGTATCCCGAACAACTCATCAGGAAACATTGGTTTTACGGTGAATGCCTATGCCAATCTACAAGAAGAAAAATTCTTTTGGAGAAATGCCGCCACGGTAAACCTTGCTTGGGTAAAATTGGACGATAAGGATGACCCTACAGATGATGATAGTTTCAGACAGGCAACCGATGTCTTCAACATTTCATCCTTATATGGAAGGAAACTGAGCGAGAAGTTTGCCATATCTGCCTTGGCGGAATACCGGACCACGCTTTTGAGCAATTTTAACGACCCTGGATATTTGGATTTGGGTATCGGGGCCACATGGACGCCGATTACCGATTTGGTGGTGGTGATCCATCCGCTCAACTACAACTTTGTGTTCAGTAGTGAG
>JAUICT010000262.1 GCA_030429325.1 Bacteroidia bacterium | reverse complement strand
TGAGCAACGTCACCAACATAGCCAATATACCAGCCAAGGCAAATGCCCATAAAGGAATGGTAATATGATAGGCAAAATCGCTTAACCACTCAGCCATGAAATAATAGGCCACAGGTGATGCGATGAGGGCGGCAATGGCAATGAGTTTCAAGAAATCTTTGGAGATCAATAAAATGATATTATTGATGCTGGCCCCAAGTACTTTTCGGATACCGATTTCCTTTTTTCGTTGTTTGGCCATAAAAGTAGCAAGGCCGAACAGTCCCAGGCAGGATAACAAAATGGAAATTAGGGCAAAATAATGGGCCAAGGTCCCTGTCAAGGTTTCGGTACGATAATTTGAAGCGTATTCCTCATCCAGAAAATCGTAGTGCAATGGAAAATCCGGAAGGACATTTTTAAATACCGTTTGAATGGAAGCCAAGGCTGCTTCGGTTTTCCCGCCATCCAATTTTACAAACAGGGAACCTGCATCGTTGGGGTCCAGTAGAAATACTGTGGGCTGTATGGGTTGATATAGAGAACGATTATGAAAATCTTTTAGGACACCAATGATCTGTCGTTGTGCTCCCCAAAACTGGACCGTTTTTCCAACAGGCTCATTCCCCAACCCCATGATTTGGGCAGCAGTTTCATTAACAACAAGATTTAGGGTGTCTTTTGTTCCCTCCCTGTAATACTCACCTGCCTGTAACGGCACGTTGAACGTGCTTGGAAAATTATGTGCGGTCCAGAGTAAGGCAAATTCCAAATTCTCCTGTTCCTGGGTTTTCCCGGGCCAACTTACTCCACTGGTTGAAGCTGGCGTTGCCAAAGGCGATGGCCCTGCCAAGGTAACGTCCTCTATTCCCTCAGATTTCATCAACTGATCATAAAGCACCCCATATTTTTCCGTTAAGGCTTGATCTTGGTGAATGGCAACAATATGATCTTTGGCAATACCTAAATCTTTTTGGTTCACGTAGTTTATTTGTTGTTGGATGACCAAAGCAGAGATAATCAATAAAATGGCCAATGAAAATTGAAGCACTACTAATCCTTTTCTTAATGAAATGGTTTGCTTGCCCCCTTTAAGGCCGAAATAGGCCGAAATGATGAAACCACAAGCGAAGGATAGGCCCCTGAAAGAATAGTGGTAAAAAGAAACACCCCTACAATGGTGAACAAAAGATAAGGTTGGGTAAAGTCAATTTCGAGAACTTTTCCGGTAAGAGTATTCACATAGGGGAGCAATAGGAATGCAATGGCCAACCCTATCAGAAAAGATAATGAGGTAACAATTGCGGTTTCGGTGAAGAACTGGCCAATAAGCATCTTCTTTTTAGCCCCGACCACTTTCCTCACTCCTATTTCACCAGATCTGTTGGTGGCATAGGCCGTGGAAAGATTTATAAAGTTGATGCAGGAGATAATCAACAACAAAATGGCCGCAATGGTAAATATGCGAACGTATTCAATTCGCCCGCCTGACACTTCGGCCTTTTCATTGAACTGATTATACAAATAGTTGTCCGAGAATTTTTGAAGAATCACACCTTCTTTAAACTCACCCTCAATATTATCTTGATGCAACGCATGAACTTTTTGGGCAACTAGAGTGGCATCCACTCCTTTTTTTACCAGCAAAGCTCCTTGCATTCCATTGTTTTCCCATTCCTGCATCCAATCATTTTTGCTAAGATGTTGTTCAAAGCCATAATAAAAATCATTTTGTATGGAGGATTGTGATGGAAAATCTTCATATACTGCGGCTATGGCATAGTCGCCGTTGTCGTAGATATGAACTGGGCTCCCAATGGCTTTTTCGGGCCATGCCTCACCATAAAGTCTTTTGGCAAAGCTCTCGGAGATGGCCAAAGCTTCCGGTTTTTCATCCAGATCATCAATATTTCCAACCAGGACCGGAAAAGAAAAGGATTTGAAAAAAGCTGCGTTGGCAAAGGTTCCCTCAGCTCTTAAATCGGTATTCCCAACACGAAGGTTATCTTCAAAGGTTCGGCCAAGGGTGATGAATTCCTCGACTTCGGGAAACTGTTCCTTGGCAGTTTTCAGAAGAGGATAGGAAATACCTTCGTAAACGTCAAAAACCCCTTTTTCCAAGGGGATGGTTCTCTTGACCAAAAAGAGTTGGTCATCTTTCTCGTGGAACTTGTCCGTGCCATATTCATCAAAAACCCAAAGCAACATTAAAGAAGAAACCGCAATAGCAATGGATAGGCCAATGGTATTTATGGTAAAATAGACCCGGTTTTTGATTAGGGTCCGCCAAGCGATTTTTATATAGTTCTTGAACATGGCTTTTTGTTTTTGATGATGGTTATTCTGTTCTAAGGCTTTTTATGGGATTTACCACGGCAGCCTTTATACTCTGATAGCCCACGGTGAGTACGGCCACACCAATGGCCAAAAGTGCTGCTAGGGCAAATACCCACCAACCTATCTCTATCCGATATGAAAAATCTTCAAGCCATTTGTTCATGGCAAACCAACCAATGGGCAAGGAGATAAGGATGGAGATTCCGACCATTTTTAGGAAGTCGGTGGTCAATCTGTAAGTGATTTGCTGGACGCTGGCCCCCAAAACCTTGCGGATTCCAATTTCTTTGGTACGCTTTTGGGCATTGAAAGCAGCAAGTCCGAACAAGCCCAAGCAGGCAATCAAAATGGAAAGGACCGTAAAGACCATGAATATTTTGCCCAAACGCTGCTCTGCATCGTAGGTGGTATTGAAGGAATCGTCCATAAAGCGATAGCTAAAAGGCTGCCCGGGAGCAAACCTGTCCCAGATTCCCTCGATTTTGGCAATGGCTGTGGAAAAGTCCCCAGCGTTCAATCGTACTGCCAACATCCCTGAAGGTTGCTGGTCCAAAAAGAGACCCAAGGCACCAATGTTTTCCCGCAACGATTCGTAATGGAAATTTTTAACTACGCCGATGATCGTGCTGAATTGTAGTTCTTCCTCTCCAAGGTCGTTTGTCATTTTTAGACCCAACGCCTCTTCTGGGCCCACACCAAGAATTTTTAGAGTGGCTTCATTGACGATTACTGCGGTGGAGTCGGTACTGAATTCCTTGCTGAAATTACGCCCGGCAATGAGCTCCATGTCCATTGTACCTATATAATCGTGATCAACAGTCCAAGTTTGCATTTGGATGGCATTTTCTTGGTCCACCGATCCTTCTTTAAAAAAGGAACCGTTGGAGCGGGAAGATGGTGTTGGAAAATAAAAACTCAAGGTAGCATCTTTGGTCTGACTCAATTTGAGGACTTCTTCTTTCAAGGCCCCAACTTGAGAACCTGCGGAGAAAACATCATCGATCAGAACCACTTGGTCTTTGGTAAAACCCAAATCTTTGCTTTGTATGAACCTTAGCTGTTGAAAAACAACAATGGTGCTAACGATCAAGAAGACCGAAATGGCAAACTGGAACACAACCAACGCATTTCGGACATTACCACCGCCCACATCACTTTGCCCTCCACCTTTGAGTGTTTTCACGGGCATAAACCGCGACATGAAGAAGGCCGGGTAGCTTCCTGAGAAAATCCCTAAGATAACAGTGGCGAATAGCACTATTCCCCAAAAAATCGGATTTGAAAAGGGAATGGCAATTGCCTTTCCTGCAAGGTCATTGAAAAAGGGCAGTACTATTACAGCAATAATCAATGCTACCAATAGTGAAATGAAGGAGATAAGCCCCGATTCGATCAAGAACTGCCGTACCAAATCTATTTTGTTGGACCCCAATGTTCTTCTTATGCCCACCTCTTTGGCCCTTTTCAGGGAATACGCCGTAGAGAGGTTCATGAAGTTCACACAGGCGAGAACAATCAGAAATAAGCTTATAAACGAAAGAATGTACACATTTTGCATGGTACTGTTCGGGCTCATTTCAGACTGCCGACTCGAATGAAGATGGATATCGGTCAAAGGCATTGTATGATAGTTGACATAATTGCCTGAAGCGAGAAAGGATTCCTTGGTTATCCCTGGAAAATAGTTCTGTGCCCAGGGCAACAAATAGGTGTCGAAGAGGGTGTTCAAAGGAGCCTGAAAATCTGCGATATTGGCCGAGGGAATCAGTTTTATGAACGTAAAGTAATTGTGACTGCCCCAATCGGGGGATTGTGAATCGGCAAAACCGCTCATAGCCATAAAAACAGAATGGTCCCTCAAGAACGAATTTTTTGGAAGGTCATCAATGACTCCGGTAACGGTGTAAGTGTCCGTATTGTTCAGTAATAAACGTTGTCCTAAGGCATCCTTGACACCAAAATGCTTTTCGGCGGCTGTTTTGGTCAAG
>JAUICT010000261.1 GCA_030429325.1 Bacteroidia bacterium | reverse complement strand
CCAAACCCCGTTTTCAAAAAGGTAGATGTCATCGCTCCATACTTTCTCACCTCCCTCCCACGGTTGTCCATTGGGAAAATTGGCACCACCAGCGGCCAAAATCACATCATCCAGTTGGCCTCCCAGCATTCCAGCGTATCCCAAAGCGGTTTCACCTTGCAATGTTGAGGGCAATGCAACTCCTTCTTCAATTTTGACCTTATCTGCTAACTGCTGTGCCCTGACATTACTTCCAAATAATAAGAAAGTTGCGATCAATACATGGACGACTATTCTTTTCATTCGGTAACCGGTTTAGTGGAAAATTTTATTCCTTGTTCCAATATGGCAAAAGTGAACATCCAGTTTTGATATGAATTGGTCCCCGGTATTTGTATCTCCACCTCGTTCCATCCTTTTTTTAAATGCACTTTGGAGGGCTCTCTGATCCAATACAGTTCTTCTTTTTCCCATGGTGTTTCCTGATCTTGGGGTGTGCCCCAACCCTCCGTTTTGGATGGCTTCCATCCGGGGTTCTTCCATTCTGGAGATGGCAAGGGTTGTCCATTCAACAAAACTGTACCCCCATTCGCATCCCATTTTCCCCTTTGGGGAATACCCGAATATACCCTATTGGCCCGATATGGAGTTTCAAAACTTATCCAGGCATCTACTTCCTGTTCTTTACTAGAGTGAACATATGTTTTTGCAATATAGGTTTCTCCAGGTTGGGCCTCTGGAAACTGGCCTCCCTGTTTAAAACGATCGCGGATATAGACTGTATTGCCGGATGCCAGCTTCTTGACCTTACTTTTTTGGGACGTCCCCACGGGGCCCGTTAGTTCCCAAATTGTATTGGCCTGTGCTACATAGGGAAAGGGCTTCTCCTTAAAATAAGCTTCTTTGTGGTGCATCAAGAACTTCTCGAATGCATCAAAATACTCATTCCCGACCGCTCCTTTAGGAGGTACCATGGTTAGATAATCTTTAGATGCCTTTTGCACATCGGCTGTCCAGGTGGTCCATGCGTAGGTGAGCAGGGAAGGATACAACGGATTGGTAGTGATGGCCTCTTGCTCTTCATTGAGATTGACATCGGGCCATAAACAAATGATTCCCCCCAAGATTTTATTTTTTGAACCATTTCCGATGGGCTTAAAGAAAAGTTTTGGGATATGGATGAACGGATCGCCATTATTGATGTAGTTGTTCCAAGAGTCCACTTCCCTGTATCCCTTTTCATCCACAAAATCAGGTTTCCAAGTTTGACGGACAACATCATTATCGGCTTCCAGTCCCGGGTTCCAAACCATGACCTCCCTGTCATGGTTCCGAACAAAGTTCACCATGTGGTCCATAAATCCTTTGGGGTCCTCTATCTCAACTTCATCAGAACCAATGTGTAGGATTGGACAGTAGCTTTTGGGAACCTCATTAAAAAATTCCTCCAAAATCCTTTCAAGAATTTTAATCCCTTCCCTTGACTCCATTTTATGTCCGGTAGCCGTTGTGAAGGCATCACTATGCCCCGGCATATCTATTTCCGGTATAACCTGTATCTGTCGTTCAGCGGCATATTCAATAAGATCCCGTATTTCAGCATAGGTATAGAACATACCAGGGTCTCGCGAAGGTCTATGGTTTTTGGGGTCATTGAGTTCAGGATGGACCTTACTTTCAATACGCCATGCGGGCCGATCGGTCAAATGCCATTGAAAGGTATTCAACTTGTACCTCGCCATCACATCCAATTGTTCCTTAAGTGATTGGATACTTTGAAAATTACGCCCCACATCCAACATATAGCCCCTTATGGAAAAGGCAGGCCAATCTGAGATTGTGCATTGCTGTAGCAAAATGACATCTTCCTGATGGGAAATTAATTGTCTTAAGGTCTGTAGAGCATAAAATTGTCCTTTTTCCGTAGCAGCGGTAATATGAATTGCCTTTTCCGTAACGGTGAGATCATATCCTTCATGTGGAAGGGAAGGGTCTTTATAGAAATGTATTACGTCCTTGGCCTTGCCATCTATTAGGATTCCCGTGTCATTACAAATAGATTCCAACTCTGACTGAATGGATTTAGGCAAAATCGAATCGGCCTCCACCCGAAAAGATGAAACTGTTCGTACTGCTTTTCCCCATTCCACCTTCTGCGGAAAGGGAATCAATTTTACAGGAGCATTATTCAGTGTTTCAACGGTGAACTTAGACTGAAAGCTCTGTGAGCATACTACGCTGGTGGTCAATAAGGAAGTTAATATCCAACACAGGGTATAACCTTTTTTCAAACGCTCCATGGTTTATTGTATCAAATCCGAAATCGGAATCTTTTGGAAATACAGCTCCTTGACTCCTTCATAAAGAATTCCAATATGGTCTTCATCAACCATGGTAAGACAAGAATAACCATATGTTCCCTCTTCATAAAGCTCTAGCTGGTTCTTCTCGGGCCAGCTCATTCCTCCATCGAAACTGGTCTTTATGGTGATATGGTTCCGTTTGGTCTTTGAATTGGGGTTTGAAAAGAATAGGATTTTTCCCTGTTCGGGATGTTCGTATGCCAAGATACTGGCCATACAATTGGGTTCGATCAATGCTTTTCGGGAGGTGGGGTGTTCTTCCCATGTTTTACCCATGTCAGTGCTTATGGCCACGGAACGACCATTGATGGAATCGTTTCGATTGGCCCGATTTCTATCGTCCCTCATGTTCAGCATGAGAACCCCGTTGGAGATTTCCACCACTTGCGCTTCGGTAGTCTCTGATTTTGCCCCTGTTCCAACGACCCAAGATTGACCACCATCTTCACTGTAGATGATAGTGGAATGCGGTATCCTATCCTTGTCCTTATACTGAGCGGCAAAGACCAACGTACCATTCTGCATCGTTATACCAGAGCCCGGCCCGTTGAAAAACAATTGCCATTCTGGTTTCTTGGTCATGGATGTAATATTGATGGGCTTGGACCAAGTAACCCCATCATCTTCACTTTTCACCAATATCAATTGGCCTGTCTCCTTTGGTGACATTCCAGGCTGGGAAGCATTCCATGCACGCTCTCCCGGATGACCATGGAGCCAAAGGGCCGCCACCCAAATGGTATTTGTGTTTTTGTCTACAAGCACTGCGGGATCTCCAATACCGTTTTGATCTTCGGATAGACCTCCGTACTCTCCCATATCCATGATAACTTTCATAGGTTCCCACGTTTGCCCTCCGTCCGTGCTTCGGCTCATACCAACATCAATATCTTCTTGAAGATCCACAGGATCATTATACCGGTTATCGTACACCGCAATCAAGGTTCCCTTATTCGTGGTGGCCAGACCTGGTATGCGATAGGTATCAATATTATCCTCACCTGCTTGCTTAAGGGCGATTCCTATACGTTGGGAACCCATCCCTGAATTAACTTTAGGACTTACCTCTGTTCCGTCTGCAAGCTTAACAGATACAAGCTTAGCATTTATTTTATGGGTCAATTCCGGGGTGCCCTCCAATTCAACAGATAGCCAAAAGTTATGTTCACCGGACCGTATGGGACTACTCCCGGTGATGGTAAATGTTGCCATTGGTTTTGTGATCTTGCCAAAAACAGTTCCCTCTTCCATGACATTGGTTTCACTGTATAAAACTGTTACCTCGGCAATATCATTGATATCCGTGGTACCTTCCAATGAAAATGTAAAGGCTTCCAGTTGCCTACTTTCCAAAGTATCCGTCAAGCTTATGCCCATACGTAAAACCGCATTCCGTTCCTTCTTGGCCAAGACAGGCATAGTTGGCTGCTTTGTTTCTATTTGGATTCCGGAATCCGTTTTTTGTCCACATGATATAATCCCTGCCAATGCAAGGGCCGTAATTGTCATCCCGAGTTTATTCTTCACCAATCCCATTGATTATTTATTTTCTTTGTTTTCTATTCTTTCAAATATTTTCCAGCATTGATACAGGGCCATTAGGACATAAAAACAACCTTTCCACTTTCCTCCCTTGAGCGTTACATGAGGTTCTCCCTGTCGGTTTAAATATCCGAACCACTCCCCAAAAAGTGCATTTTTAAATGTCTCAGAATATTTTACAATATGTATGACATAATACAAATATACAATATATTTTAAATATCTTTGCCACTATAGACGTAAAAGATGTTATGTTTATATCACGGTGAGTTATAGCAATTCGCCATCAGCTTAAATTTCCATTATAGTTAACCAAAAGCTTTATGAAGCAATTAAAAAAGTTAAAGCCAGTTGACACTCTTTCACTAGTTGATAAAGTTGAACTAAGGCTATTGGAGTTTTTTAAGGAAAATAATCTTGGACCTGGCG
>JAUICT010000260.1 GCA_030429325.1 Bacteroidia bacterium | reverse complement strand
ATTTTTCCGGATTTACATCTCCAGGTTGAGGAATCATTTTTGAATAATCCAAAGATCGGCCATCTACTCTTGGGGGTGTTCCGGTCTTCATACGGCCACTATCAAATCCTAAACCAACAAGTTGCTCCGTAATACCCGTAGCCGCTTTTTCACCTGCTCTTCCTCCGCCAAACTGTTTCTCCCCAATGTGGATAAGTCCATTTAAAAAAGTGCCATTTGTCAGCACAACTGCCTTGGCCTTGATGTCTATTCCAAGCGATGTCGTAACACCTACAACCTTGCCATTTTCAATTACCAATCCAGAAACCATCTCCTGGTAAAAATCAGCATTGGGAGTGTTTTCCAAAGCAAGTCTCCACTCTTCTGCAAAACGCATACGGTCATTCTGTGCCCTTGGGCTCCACATAGCTGGACCCTTGGATTTGTTTAGCATTTTAAACTGAATAGCGGACTTGTCGGTAATAATCCCGCTGTACCCGCCGAGCGCATCAATCTCCCGGACAATTTGCCCCTTAGCTATGCCTCCCATAGCAGGGTTGCAGGACATTTGCCCTATAGTTTGAAGGTTCATGGTGACCAAAAGAGTCTTTGACCCCATGTTTGCAGCGGCAGCCGTTGCTTCTGCACCAGCATGACCCCCTCCAACTACTATAACATCATACTCACTCTCAAACATATCCTATTGTTCCACGTGGAACATTTTTATTTTTTCTTCTTCTTTTTTCCTCATCAGCGAGGTCTCCTTGTCCGACTTATCCCCGTATCCCATAAGGTGTAAAACACCATGGCTCATTACCCTTAAAAGCTCTTCGCTAAAATCAACATTAAAAGTAACGGCGTTATCCTTGACCCTATCCGTAGAAATGAAAACATCCCCTGAAATGGTGGTTCCATCTGAATAATCAAAAGTGATAATGTCCGTTAAGGTGTCATGTTTTAAATACTCGACATTTATCTTCAAAAGGTCGTCGTCGGTACAAAAAATATAATCAATCTGACCCACAACAAAATTTTCTGAATTGATTATTCTACTAACCCAATCGGAATAATGTGCTGCGCTTTCTAATCGAAACTCTGACTTAAAATGAAACTCAATCATTTTTAAAATACACCTTAACCTTCTTGTCGTAATTTTGTCGCAAAGGTAGTGCTTGCCTATTTAATATTTCGATGTCGTTTTGATAATCTTTAAGAAGCTCTGGTCTGGTGGTTATAGGGTTAGAGAAATCATTTTTATTTGCAGTGCTCTCACGCTCCTTCTTCTCCCCTTGGGTAAGTGTTGCATTTTCCAACTTCATTAGCTCGTGCTGAATCCTGTTGGCTTTACTTCTAGTACGTTCCGTAATGCCATTCTCCAACAAATCGTTCTCAAAATCTTCCATCTGTTGGATAAGCTTTTTGGCCAGATTCTGGTCACCCTTATTCAACATGTCTTTAAGCTGCTCCTCTAATTTTTGCCTTAAAAATTGTTGTTCTTTGTATATTTCATAAACCTCATCCAACCCTAGCTCATCATCCCCTAAACCCTGGCTTCCTTGCTCATTTTTTTCTCCATTACCATTTCTTGTATTGCCTTGGTTCTTGTCTCCTGTTGAATTTCCCTTTTCGGATCCTTCTTGTCCTTCCCCTTCTTGTTGTGATGGCTTACGGCTGTTTCCCTTACCCTTCATTTTGTCCTGTATGCTCTGTTGCCCCTGAATAATATCTGGTAATTGAAAATCTGAGCCTTGCCCACTCCCTTGTCCAGGTTTCATATTTTGCTGCATGTTATCCAAGATATTGGCCAAAAAATCAGCCAAGGCATTAGTGGCATTGATTACATACTGTTGATACGAAGCTCCTTGATAAATTTGATTTTCAGCTATGCTTTCCAATGATTTATCAATATTATAATACACTTCCGTAATTTGCTCGTTCACAAATTCAGACAGTTCGGTTCTCCGCAAAGAGAGTGCGAACAAACTATCGTCCACATGCTCAAACAACCTTCTAAGTTCCTTTTGATCACGCACAGTTTTAGAGAACTGGGAAATATCTACATCACTACTTTCAACCTTGTCAAACAAATTCTCTTGTTTAAATGAAAACGTAACCAAATTGTCCAGAATTTGCCTTAACATCTCTGCATCCTCAGAATCCGATGACCCCCCAGATGATGCAGCTTGTTGCATTGCATTGCTCATTTCCTGCATTTTTTGGGCAGCAGACTTCTGTTTCTTTGATGCATTTTGCTCGCTCTTTCCTTGTTCATCAGTATTATTCATCTGCTCCAACTCTTCAAGAGCGTCCTCTTGGTCCTGCTTTACTTCTTCTTGTTCCATTTTGGAAACGTCCAACGGCATAGGCTTGGCCAAATCATCATTGTCCTTTCTTAGTTCATCCAATTGTTTTGACAACTCCTTAAACTCATCGTTAACCTTCTTTTGATCTTCCAGAGATTGATTGTCCTTACCTTTATCACTCAACTCTTCCTGCCTTTTGGCTAATTCCTCTAAATCGCTCGCGAGCTGGGATATTTTCTCGTTGACATAATATCGCTTTGTTAACTCTAGGATTTGTTCTAGGTTTCTTGCGTTCTTACTCTGATTTTTACCCAATTCTTCCAATCGCTTTTGTAGCTCTTCCTTTTCAATCTGTTCCGCAATTTTATTGAGTTCCTCTAAAAGTCTCTCATTCTTTCTGGCCTCAATTTCTTGTCTTTCTAGCCTTTCCTTAAGCATCCTTTGACGCTCACTATCTTGGTCACTTTTATCGATACTCTCGTTCAGCTCTCGACTAAACTTTTCCATTAACTGTTCTTGCCGCTGTTGCTTTTCCAAATAATCCCTAATCTGATTACGGTCTTCGAAAGTGAGACCTCTTTCCTCCTTTTGTGCATCATTCAATTTGGATAACTCATCTTGCTGCTCCTTATACGACTTAATGGAGTTGTCCAACTTATTTATTGTGTTGCTTTGAAGTTCTAACTCCTTGTTTTTAAGCTCTTTATCATTGAAAAGCGTAGCATTGAACACCTGACTCTTGCTAATCTTACCATCCCTAATACCATCATTATCAACTACTTCAAAATATAACTTGTAATTTACTCCAGCCTGTAGCTGAAGCCCTGAAGGAAACGTGTAATAAAATTGGTGTACACTAGATTTTGGAGATTCCAAAACAATTCTTTGTTCTGCTTGAACATCGGTAGCAGGAAAACAAACCAACTGTATCTTGGTAATCCCATAGTCATCCGCTGCTTGTCCACTATAAAAAGATTGGTTAGGGTTTAGCGTATCCAAAACTTGTTCTACCTGTATGGTGGGCTTTTCATCCCTGACAATGTCTATTCGGTAATTTAGTCGTTCAAAATCGGACACGAATGAATTTGATGTACTTAACTCATACTGATAATCTTTATATAATTTATGTTGATACGTAAAAAATTCTCCCTCCTTGGAAAACAGATAGGTGGAATCTTGAGCATTCATCGAAATGCTATCAACATAATTTCCAGTAATCTTCCATGACACTCTAGTGCCTTCTGGAACCAATGCATTACCAGTTCCTGTGACCTCTTCTGATGTACGTTTCAAATAACCAGGGAAATCTAAAACCATTACAAAATCTGTCAAAGTTGGTGTCCTATGACTAACTATATCATAGCTTCTTGAGTTCCATCCGTTCGCTGTTAAATAAAAGGTAGATTCCACAACGGGTGCATCAAATGTATAGCTATAGTATTGTCCGTCATCCTTTAGCATCATCTGTTCCCCGTTCACAACCATAAAGATATTCTCCGGCTTAACACTTCCCTCCGTAGTAACCTTAATCTCCAATGGTTGATTATCCAACACCACCAACGATTCATTAAGTACTTTGAACGTAAACGGTGCAGGACGCTCATAGGCCAAATCATAGTTCATGACCCGCTCATTGGAATTGAAAAAAGAAACTATGTTTCCAGACACCCAGATAAAAGCAAGAAGGCCTAGAGGTATGAAGATGTACCTGGCATAGGAATAACCTTCTTTAAAATTGATGGCCTCAGCAAAAGGAACGGGGCCCAAACGCTTTGCACGCTGTTCAATACTTGCCAACAGTAAATCAGACTTGCCAGGGTTCTCGGATAATTCCAACAGGTTCAACAATTTATCATCAACCTCGGGGAAATGCTTTCCAATTAGCCGTGAAGCTTCTTTGTAATCCATTCCCTTTCTCAATCTAAAAAGAAAAAAAAGAGGTACAGCAATAAACTTATACAGCAGAAAGAATTCCACCAATAAGAAAATAAGAAATAGCGTTAAGCGCCAACTCTGATTCATCCATAATAGCTGCTCCAAAAAAGTAATCGCTATCCAAAACAACAAACCA
>JAUICT010000259.1 GCA_030429325.1 Bacteroidia bacterium | reverse complement strand
CATTGTGGGTCTGTGGCTTCGGACGAAGCTCCGCTTCGCTCCAATCCCTGTCCGTAGAAAAATGCCAATTTGTATCGATGGTTTCTTACCCCAAAGTGGGCAGGTCTTTTAGGTTCATGTAACCAGTAGCGGTAGTACATTTGTTTTCTCCAATCGGCTGGTGTGTTTCCGCTTAGATTTTCCCGAAAACTTCTCCCTTGCATGTATAATGGTTTTTCTATTCCTGCATAGTCTGCCATCAATGCTGGAAAATCAATATTTAGAATGATATCATCTATACGCTGCCCTCCTTTAATTTCCTTGGGATAGCGGATTACGAAGGGCATTCTTAGGGATTCTTCGTAAATCAATCGTTTATCAAAAAAACCATGTTCGCCCAGAAAATAACCTTGATCGGCTGTGTATACGACCACGGTGTTATCGGCCAGACCTTCTTCTTCCAAGAAATCGAGCAGTCTACCTATATTATCATCAATGGCAGCACCACTCCGCATAAAATCCTTGACTAATTTTTGGTAGATTTTCTTGCGTTTCTGAACACTGTCCAAGCCATCCAACGGATAGGGCAATCCCGGATAATAGGTCCAAAACTCATCCGGCCTTTCGGTTGCGGCCTGCCAACGATCGGCCAAGCGCTCCAAAATTTGTCCATTGAATGTCCTTCCCGTGGTTTCCGGACCAAAATCCAGTAAAGATTCGGGTTCTGGGATTTCTTCATCTACATATAAATCTGCAAATCGTTCCGGATAATCGAAAGGCTCATGCGTAGCCTTAAAATGGGTGAACATCAAAAAGGGTTTTTCGGCATCCCGGTTTTTGAGGTGTTCAATGGTCAGGTCGGTGATGACATCGGTGGAAAAGCCTTGGTATTGTTTCCCTTGGGTCCCATCAGCACCATCCACCCAATTATCTTTGGTCTTCAAAATTGGATTCACATAAACTCCTTGTCCCGGCAAAACCTCAAAATGATCAAAACCTTCGGGCTGTCTGTACAAGTGCCACTTGCCTATCACCGCGGTTTGATACCCAGCCTCACCAAACGTTTTTGCCACATTGGGATGCCCCACGGGAAGCGGCTCGCGCAAAGTGTATACTTGGTTTACATTGCTGTATTGCCCTGTGAGAATGGTAGCCCGGCTTGGGCTACAGATAGAATTGGTGCAAAAAGCGTTGTTAAGTACGGCACCTTCCCTTGCCAACCGTTCAATATTGTCGTTCTGCACATAGTCTTCCAGAAGCCCCCCATAAATTCCCCAGGCTTGCGAGGTATGGTCATCTGAAAGAATAAAGAGGATATTGGGTCTTTCTTCAACTTTGGACTCTTCTTTGGTCTTGCAGCTCCATACCACTGCCATCAGCAGGGAAAGTATTACGAGTTTTTGAAAACGGTTGGTCTGTATCATATTCATTATGGTTTATCTATTTTCTTGGCCTCTTCCCAAAATATATCCATCTCGGCCAAAGTCATTTCTTTCAGGGTCTTTCCCTCTTCTTTGGCCTTTCCCTCCAAATACTGGAAGCGATCTATAAATTTTTTATTGGTCCGTTCCAGGGCATTTTCTGGATTTACTCCCAAAAAACGGGCATAATTGACCATGGAAAAGAACACATCCCCAAATTCGGATTCCATTTGGTCGGCATTGTTGGATTTGATTTCTTCCTGCAATTCGCCCAATTCTTCCTGTAACTTTTCAAATACCTGCTCGGGACGCTCCCAATCGAACCCCGCCCCGGCCACTTTCTCCTGTATTCTGTTGGCCTTGACTAAAGCCGGAAGGCTTTTGGGAACTCCTTCAAGTACGCTTTTCTTTCCTTCTTTGAGTTTGATGTTCTCCCAGTTCTGTTTCACCTCTTCTTCATTTTCAACCTTTACGTCGCCATATATATGAGGATGCCTGTTGATGAGTTTTTCGCAGATACCATTGGCCACATCGGCTATGTCAAAATCTTGGGTTTCCGAACCAATCTTGGCATAAAACACGATATGCAGCAACAAATCCCCCAGTTCCTTTTTGACTTCTTCCAGGTCATTGTCCAAAATGGCATCGCCCAACTCATACGTTTCCTCAATGGTAAGATGACGAAGGGTCTGCATGGTTTGTTTTTTGTCCCATGGGCATTTTGCCCTAAGCTCATCCATGATGGTTAAAAGGCGGTCAAAAGCGGCCAATTGTTCAGCTCTTAGGTTCATTCATCTGGTTTTGTCCAAAAATACAAAGACATGGAAAAGGCGCACCTTGAATTGATAGCATATTTATAAAGACTTTCCCTTATTTTTCAACATTCATCAAAATAGTTGCGAAAAACTTAAGGGGGTACTAGGGTGAAAATCGTATTTTTGAATACATGGCAAGCACGAAACCAATATTCTTGCTCGGAACATTTTTCCTATCCGTAGCGAAACGGGTATTGGGCGGAAAATTCCATAAATGGGACCTTGCCAAAACTTGGTCAACGACTATTAAACCAATAGATGAAAAAACTACTCTCCCTACTAGTATTACTTCCTTTTTTTGTGCAATCGCAGAGTGCAGAACGATTCAAAGACGAAGTGAATGCCATACAACAGAAAAATGATTCCATTTGGGATGCCACAAAACCCACCTTGGTCTTCACAGGCAGTTCCAGCGTACGCATGTGGAAAGATGTACAACAACGGTTTCCCGATTATCAAATTCTAAACAACGGATTTGGCGGCTCTGAATTTTCCGATCTTCAACACTATTTGGATGAATTGATACTGAACTACAATCCCACCAAAACCTTCATTTATGAAGGGGACAACGACATCAGTGCCAAAAAGAGACCCAGGGCCATTCTTAAACTATCCGAAGAAATCCTAAAAACGCTTCAAGATGAAAAGCCCCAAATGGAAATTGTGTTGATTTCGGCCAAGCCTAGCATTTCCCGGTGGCATCTAAGGCGCAAATACAAACGATTGAACAGAAAACTCAGCAGACTGGCCTCAAAGACCAATGGTGTTGAATTTGTGGATGTTTGGACACCCATGCTGGACAATAAAAAAGTTAAAGAAGACATCTTCATTGAAGATGGATTGCACATGAACAAAAAGGGGTACGACATTTGGCAGCAAACCCTCAAAGATTATATCAACCTTAATACAAACCCTAACTAATTATGATATCCAGAATTTCAGTAGCTTTTTTGGTATTGATTGCCATGGCCGCCTGCCAGC
The DNA here is from genome assembly GCA_030429325.1 of Bacteroidia bacterium. GTDB lineage: Bacteria > Bacteroidota > Bacteroidia > Flavobacteriales > Flavobacteriaceae > Flagellimonas. The sequence continues at coordinate 1,180 of JAUICT010000259.1, read as the reverse complement.
CGGCCAAGCCAGAAATCAATTTTCCAAAGACCGATTTGGGGGCCGCCCCTTTAATTCCGAAACCTGTAAAAACAGTTGCAACCCATAGCGCTTTTGGATTGGACCAAAATACGGCCATTTATACTTCTACAACAGATCCAAAACTTGAAAAAGTAGGCCAGTTCCTTTCCGAAAAAATTAAATGGTCCACTGGATTGGATCTTGCCGTAAATTCCTCGGATGATTCAAAATCCGTGGAACGGTTCATCTACATCAATTTGGCCGATGATGCGAGCTTGGAAACAGCGGAATCTTATCAATTGGACATTAAAAAAGATTCCATTTTGTTGAATGCCAAAACCGCGGCAGGAGCTTTTAGGGGAATTCAGACCCTTCGACAACTCATCCCTGAAAAAAGTAACGATACCCTGACGGACCATGCCCTTTGGCCCATCCCTTCTGGACAAATTATGGACAGTCCAAAGTTTGAATACCGAGGGGCCATGTTGGATGTAGCCAGACACTTCTTCACTTTGGATGAAGTAAAGAAATACCTAGACATCTTGGCCTATTACAAGTACAACACCCTGCACCTGCACCTTACCGATGACCAAGGATGGCGTTTGGAGATCAAATCCTGGCCCAAACTGACCGAAGTGGGTGGTGAATTTGAAGTCGGTGGTGGTAAAGGTGGTTTTTATACCCAAGAAGAGTATAAGGAGCTTGTGGCCTATGCCGCAGATAGACACATCACCATAGTTCCCGAAGTGGATATGCCCGGACACACCAATGCCGCATCGGTAAGCTATCCGTTCTTGAACGGCAATGGAAAACCTGTAAAAACCTATACAGGGACCCAAGTGGGCTTTAGTACCTTTGATGCCCAAAAGGACACCGTGTACAGTTTTTTGGATGATGTAATCGGTGAGATTGTTGAACTGACCCCTGGCCCATACTTCCACATGGGAGGTGATGAAAGCCATGTTACCAAGAAAAGTGATTACATCCTGTTCGTGGAAAAGGTGGAGAAAATCATCCAAAAACACGGCAAACAAATGGTGGGATGGAACGAAGTGGCTCAAGCTGACATTAGCTCTTCCAGTGTGCTTCAACTTTGGAACGAGGCAAAATATGCCACCAAGGCCGCACAAGATGGTTCCAAAATCATTCTGTCCCCAGCCGAAAAAGCCTATTTGGATAT
>JAUICT010000258.1 GCA_030429325.1 Bacteroidia bacterium | reverse complement strand
TCAAATGTTGAAAAAAGAAAAGGTAAAAACTTACATCCTCATTGCGCTTCCTATCCAAGTTGTATTGGTAAAATGGATGGCAGCATACCCCAACTTTGTTGAGACGTATTACAGCAATGGACTCTACCTACCTATCTCCAGATTTTTGAGGACTCTTTTGGGATGGATTCCCTTTTCCGTGGGGGATTTACTCTATCTGACCCTCGGCATAGTGGCCATTCGCTATCTGTATAAACATTGGAAAACCATAAAATCCAAACCGCTACATTTTCTCAAGAATATTGGTGTGGTACTTTCCATCGCCTATTTTGCTTTTCATTTGCTTTGGGGAATGAATTACTACCGACAGCCCATCACATGGAAATTGGGCATAGAACGGGAATACACCCTTGAAGAGCTGACCCAATTGACCCAATACTTCGCCAAGAAAGCGAATGCATATCAGCATCAAATTACAGGTGACAGTATTGATCCAGTACAGATTCCCTATTCCAAAAAGGAGATATTCAAAAAAACTGAGGAAGGGTATATCAAACTAAAAAAAGACTATCCAGACTTGGCATACAAAAGTCCCAGCCTCAAAACTTCTATTTTTAGCATCCCACTTACCTACATGGGCTATGGCGGGTATTTGAACCCTTTCAGCAACGAAGCTCAGGTCAATGGCATTACCCCTTTATTTCGTATGCCCACGGTAAGCGGACACGAAGTGGGGCATCAACTTGGTTATTCGGCCGAGGATGACACCAATTTTATCGGGTATTTGGTCACTGTTCAAAACAACGACCCTTATTTTAAATATGCTGCATACCACAATGCCTTGGGATATTGCCTCTCCGACCTTTCCAGAAAAGATGAGCACACTTCAAAACAGATAATTGCTACACTGCATCCAGGGGTAAAAAAGAATTTTCAAGAGCTCAGGGATTTCTGGGACCACTATCAAAATCCGTTGGAACCGGTTTTTAAATCCATTTTCAACACCTTTTTAAAAATGAACAATCAAGAAGAAGGTATTAAAAGCTATAATTCGGTGGTTGGACTAATGATCAATTTCCACCTAAAAAAAGAGACTTCTTCCTAGGGTTGTGCAATACCTCTACTTCAATTACCTTTAAAGCGACTAATTCAATTGATTGTAATATGAAAATGAAACTCGCGGCACTTGCCTTTTTCCTTGGCGGTGCTTTTTTAATGGCACAGGACTATTTTCCAAAAAATGACGGTGTCAAAACAAAAAACAACAACTACACGGCATTCACCAATGCCAAAATCTATGTGACCCCGACACAAATTATCCAAAACGGCACGCTCCTTATACAAGATGGAAAGGTTGTACAAGTAGGAAAGTCGGTAAGCATTCCCAAAAATGCCATTGTTGAAGATCTTCAAGGGAAATCTATCTATCCTTCCTTTATCGATGTATTCTCAGACTATGGCGTTGCAAAACCGAAAAAAGCAGATGGCGGCGGTAGGTCGGCACAATACGACCCCAATAGGGAAGGATTTTACTGGAACGATCATATTATGCCCGAGAACAATGCCATCAGTGGTTTTTCCTATGATAGTAAAAAGGCCGAAGAACTACGTAAGGCAGGGTTTGGTGTCGTCAATTCACATATTCAGGATGGAATAGCACGCGGAACCGGTGTTTTGGTTGCCTTGAACGATAAAGCTTCAGAGTCCCAAAGAATCCTTTCCGACAAATCTGCCCAATATTTTTCATTTGATAAAAGCATCACTTCAAGACAGTCTTACCCAACCTCCATCATGGGAGCCACGGCCTTGATGCGCCAGCTATATTATGATTTGGATTGGTACAACAAGGGCAATGTAGAAACTACCGACCGTTCCTTGGAAGCCTTGGAAGGGAACAAGGGTCTTAGCCAAATCTTTGCAGCCGGAGGAAATGGAAATATCCTTCGAGCCGATAAAATCGGGGATTTGTTTGGAATCCAGTATACTATTTTGGCAGGAGGTGACGAATATGAGCGTGTAGCGGATGTTAAGGCCACCAATGCCCGATTGATCGTTCCCCTAAATTTTCCGGATGCCTATGATGTTTCCAACCCTTACGAAGCCCAATATGTGGCCTTGAAAGATATGCGTCATTGGAATTTAGCCCCCTCCAACCCAAAGGTTTTGGAGGACAATGGGATTCAATTTTCATTTACCTTGCATGAGTTGAAATCTCCATCGGACCTTAAATCCAAGTTGATTAAAGCCATTACCTATGGCCTTTCCAAAACCAAAGCTTTGGAAGCTTTGACTACGGTTCCAGCGTCAATTTTGGGAAAATCGTCCGAGATAGGCTCCCTACAACCCGGTAGCCAGGCCAATTTTTTAATCGCTTCGGGAGATATCTTTGAAAAAGAAACCACCCTCTACGAAAACTGGGTACAAGGTGTCAAAAATGTTATCCAATCCAAAGATCAAAAAGACATTCGCGGGGAATATACCTTGGCCATAAATGGACAGAATTATACCGCTTCCATTACCGGAGAGGTAAACAAACCCAAAGTTGAGCTTAAAAAGGGAACCGAAAAAGTGGATGCTAAGTTGGAATACTCCACCGATTGGCTGAATCTTTCTTTTTCCGAAAATGGCACGGAGTCCTATCGCTTTGCGGGAAAAGTTTCATCAGATTCCCAAAATATCTCCGGGAAGATTGTATTGCCCAACGGAACTGAAACTACGGCAACCCTTTCTCAATCTGGGCCATTCAAGGAAACGTCAAAATCGTCATCCGCACAAAAACCCCAACTTATGGCGGTTACCTACCCCAATGTGAGCTACGGATACAAAACAAAACCACAACAGGAAAACATTCTCTTTAAAAATGCCACTGTTTGGACTGGCAACGCCATTTTGGAAAACACCGATGTCCTTATAAAGAATGGCAAGATTGACAAGGTTGGCAAAGACCTACGCGCAGGTGGGGCAAAAACTGTCGATGCCACTGGAAAACATCTAACTTCCGGGATTATAGATGAACACACACATATTGCAGCTTTGTCCATTAACGAAGCTGGTCATAATTCTTCTGCCGAAGTTCGGATGAAGGATGCCATAGACCCAAAGGATTTGGACATATACAGAAACTTGGCCGGTGGGGTAACCACCGTTCAATTACTGCACGGTTCTGCCAACCCCATTGGAGGGCGTTCTGCCATTCTTCGCTTAAAATGGGGCGAAAATGCGGATGGATTGGTTTTCCCAGACTCTCCCAAGTTTATAAAATTTGCCTTAGGTGAAAATGTAAAACAGTCCAACTGGAACAGCTATTCCCGTTTTCCGCAAACCCGAATGGGTGTGGAACAAGTTTACACGGATTACTTCCAACGCGCCAAGGAATACGATGCCAAGAAGAAAAGTGGGCAGCCCGTACGTTATGACGAAGAAATGGAAGTACTCTCCGAAATTTTGAACGGCGAACGCTTTATCAGTTGCCATTCTTATGTGCAGAGTGAAATCAATATGATGATGAAGGTTGCGGAAAAATTTGGTTTTAGGATGAACACCTTCACCCATATTTTGGAGGGCTACAAATTGGCCGATAAAATGGCAGAGCATGGTGTAGGCGGTTCAACCTTTAGTGATTGGTGGGCCTATAAGTTTGAAGTAAACGATGCTATTCCCTACAATGCCGCCATCATGGCCAGTCAAGGCGTTACCGTAGCCATCAACAGTGATGATGCAGAAATGTCCAGAAGACTGAATCAAGAAGCTGGAAAGACTGTAAAATATGGAGGAATGTCAGAAATTGAAGCATGGAAGACCGTTACGCTGAACCCCGCCAAACTTTTGCATTTGGATGATAGGGTTGGAAGTATTGAGGAAGGCAAGGACGCCGATTTGGTGCTTTGGAATGCCCACCCGCTTTCCATCTATGCAAAAGCGGAAAAAACCTTGATAGAGGGCGCCGTTTATTTTGATATTGAAAAAGACCAAGCTATTCGTGAAGCTGTACAACAGGAAAGAAACCAACTCATCAACATGATGTTGAATGAAAAAGAAAATGGGGGCAAAACACAGACCCCTGTACAGAACAAGAAAGAACGATTTGAATGTGAAACCCTATAAAAACGAATCATGAAGAAACTATTTTTAATCATAGCAATAGGTTTTGGGGTTATCACAAACGCCCAGCAAACACCAGCCCCGGCCCAAACGGAACAAATTGCCATTTTTGGTGCAACTGCCCATATTGGCAATGGGGAAGTGATTGAGAACTGCACCATCATTTTTAATGATGGAAAAATAACAGCTATTGGATCCAATCTTATGGCACCGACCATAGGTACCATGATCAATGCCCAAGGAAAGCATGTGTATCCTGGCTTTATAGCCCCATCCAAATCTTTGGGATTGGTAGAGGTGGATGCAGTGCGCGCC
>JAUICT010000257.1 GCA_030429325.1 Bacteroidia bacterium | reverse complement strand
TACTTGCTGCTGTGGTGAGGGGCAAGATAAGCTTGCAGCCCTCCGATCTTACGGCATTGGAGAATAACATGGTGGTCATGGAAATCTTGGATGCCGCCCGCCAAAGTGCCAAAAAGGGTAAAACCATTCATTTAAAAAAATAAGTCGCCAAAATGGCATATGGACAAGGAGGGTTTAAAGGAGTAAGGTGCCAATAAACACATCCTATCAACTATCAACAACCTTATAAGTAGAAATGAATACAATTGAATTTAAAAAACAATGGAATCCCGATGAATTTGACACATTGACAGCGTTTAATTCTGAGCAATTTAAAAGGACCCCGCTGACAAAATCGACAACCGAGTTTCTTGCTGGTGGATTCCCCTATTCGGCCGCACCTTTTCTAGGCTTTGGTTTAGAGCGTTATGACGGTGCGCTATATAACATAGCAGAATATTATTCTGAGACGGATGTCGTCAAAGGAGCAGAAAACTATTGGATTTTTGGTTCGGATAGTTCTGGAAATCCGATCTGTATGGACTGTTCCGCAAATGATAAAATAGTCTTGCTAGATCATGAGCTAGGTTTTGAACCTATTCAGGACATAAATAAAAATGTAATTGAACTAGCTTTATGCCTATTGGAATTCAAGAGGTTTGTTGCCCAAATACAACTAGAATTTGGGCAAGACGGGTTCATGGACTCCAAATTCACAAAAAATCATCTTGAGGAACTTAAAAACAAACTTCAATCCATAAATCCAAACATTTTTATCGAATCGGACTTTTGGAAGAGTGAAATTGAAAACCTGTTTTCAGAAATCGAATAAAAACCGTCTAGGCATTTATTAAAGCTAACTAAAAACATCTAACAAATGACAACCAAAGACTTTTTTAGGCTCATCATAAAAGCATTTGGAACATATTGTTTTATCAACGCACTTTTTACATTGATTCCCAATCTATCTTATTCCGGTGGGTTTTTCACCTTTCACTTTGCAATGAACTTCGTTTATTTCATTGTAACCGGAGTCATTGTTTATATCCTCTTGTTCCAAACAGACCGAACAATAAATCTCTTTCGTCTAACCAAGGGTTTTGATCATGAAAAAATTGAAACCAAGGATTTAAACGCAAAAAGTCTTTTCAAATTTGCTGTAATCCTGATCGGGCTTCTTTTGATCACCAATAATTTGGCCCAATTTGTAGACTATTGCTATTTGGCCTTTAAAAAACAGGTTTCTGCATATGGTTTGGGAGAGATTGAAGGTGCCATGTTGGACCAACATTTGGATTACAACTGGTGGGCCATCTCTGGATTGAATATCCTGATAGGAATCCTAATGTTGTTGAACTATGAATGGATTGCAAAACTATTCACTCCAAAAGCCAAATTGGATAAGGGTTGATTTCTCCCCTCCAAACAAAACAACATCACTATAATCACATTTATTCAACAGCAAAAACCCTAGGCTACCGTGCCATAAGTCGTGCTTAACTGCTATATTTAAGCGAGATAGATGATGCCCCTCCTCTATTTTACGCAAAAAAGCGCCTTCATGAACACAGCAGAGCATCGTATGGGAACACCGTTTGTAAGCCGGCTTGTTTTGCTGCCCAAAAAAATAGCCAAGGCCCTTCACGTGATCAAACTGCAACTTGCCGGAATCTATTTTACCCTCTTTTTAAAGACCTACAAAAAGGAAGGCATAACGCTACACGTACCTTTTCATTTAACGGATTTGAAATTCCGGGGCAGGTTTCCCTTGAACCTTTATGAGGTGGAAGAGACCAAACACCTAAAAAAACATTTGTCCCCCCATGCCAAAGTTTTGGAATTGGGTTCCTGCTTAGGGTATACTTCGTGCATTATCAACTCTATATTGCTAAACAAAAACGCACATGTTGCCTTGGAGGCAAATCCGAACCTTATCCAATGGATCAAGAAAAACAAGCAAACCAACCATTGTGGTTTTTCTCTGGAAAATGCCATTGTTTCCCATAAGAAAGAAAATACCTTCTATATCCATAAACTGATTGTTGGCGGTAGCACGGTAAGGAAAACACCCAAAAAAGTTAGCGTTAGGGGATGGACCATAGATGAATTGAAGGAAAGATACAAGTTGGACTTTGATACGCTGATCATGGATATTGAAGGAGGCGAACTGAACCTTTTTAGGGATTTTAAGGAGAGCATATCCAACTTTAAAACTATTTTTTTGGAGGTTCATCCGTTTGCCGGAATCTTGACAGAGGAGGAAGCCAAAGAATGTGAGGACCTTTTAAGTGAGCTCAATTTTAAACTGGTGGTTAGGGATGGACACTTTCAAATTTGGAAAAAATGACCTCCCGCGACCATGGCAAAGGCTTGCCACACTAGCCAGGAACTTTCCGCATTACCCGTTCAACTCCCTTTAATGCGGTGACCACGTTCTGTAGCTCTATTTGTTCAAACGAATCCTTTTCCAGATAAAACAACATTTCCACGGCCAGGTCCAGATAGTGGGCCAAGATCGCCGGGCTGCCGTAGGTGTCGGTGATCCATGCATTGAGCTGAGCCATTTGTATTGGGTTCATATTTGGGACAACTTGGTTATGTTCAAATATAAAAAAGATTTTAAAATAACTACTAATTAGTAGTTACTTATTAATAGCACACTTGATTTCTTTACTTTATGGACAAATCCAAAGAGATTAAGAAGCTTGCCAAGCGTATCAAATCCTTACGACTTCAAAAAGGATATTCAAGCTATGAAAGTTTTGCCTACGACAATGGCATCCATCGTGCCCAATATGGTCGTTATGAAACGGGTACAGATATGCAATACACCAGCCTTCTTAAAATTGCCCAAGCTTTTGACATGACCCTTGAAGAATTTTTCAGTGAGGGTTTTGATTAAAATGCACTTTCAATCCGCAAAGCATGAAACGCACTGAATCCCTGGCAAATCGGTTACAGGAAGTTCTTTTAAACGGACGTTGGATTGCCAACACCAACTATAAACATCAACTGGAGGATATTACTTGGGAGCAGGCCATAAAAAAGGTGGGGTCACTGAACACTGTTGCAGCCCTTACCTATCATGTAAACTATTATTTGGCTGGAATCTTGAACGTGTTCCGTGGTGGAGAGCTGGAAATCCGTGACCGATACAGCTTTGATTTGCCCCCAATTCGTTCAAAAGAAGATTGGGACAATCTGGTAGATGAGTTTTTGACGAACTCCGAAGCATTTGTTCTTGAAGTCTCCAAACTACCGGACCACAAACTGGACATGCCTTTTGTTGACGAAAAATATGGTACCTACCTCCGAAATTTAGAAGGGGTTATTGAACATTGCTATTACCATCTTGGTCAGATTTCCTTCCTTAAGAAGTTGATTTTTGCCTAACTTAGTATCTTACAATCAAAAAATTACGCTCAACATGAAACCTGCTCTATTCGCCTTCTTCTTGTGTTTTTCAGTAGCATTGTCTGCCCAGACCAAGACGTTTAAACTATCCCATTATGTGCTTCCTGAGTTTGCTCCGGGCACCGTGCTCATGAAGAACGGGGAACAGAACAAAGCATTGCTCAATTACAATTCGCTTTCGGAAGAGATGGTCTTTCAAGACGGTGAGGGCAAAAAAGCCATTGTTGATGCCCAGTTGGAAAGAATAGACACCGTTTACATCAAGAACCGCAAGTTTTTTAGGATGGATGGCACCTTTTATGAATTGTTGCACAAATCTTCCGTAGAACTTTATGCGGAATACCAATGTACTGCCCAAAACCCCGGCAAGCCTACGGCATTTGGACAGACTTCCCAGACCTCATCCAATGAATCCTACACTTGGCTGGAGTTGGGAGGTAGGGTCTATGACTTGGAATTACCCTCGGACTATAAAATCAAGACCCACATTACCTATTGGTTAAAAAAGGACGGGAAACTGGAAAAGGCCAAAAACCTGAACCAGCTGAAAAAATTGTACAGCGCCAAAAAAGATGAGACCAAAACATACTTAAAGAAGCATGATCTGGAGTTCGACAACCCTGAGCAAGTGGCCCAAATGGTACAGTTTCTGGAAAGTGCACCTTAATGCGGACTTCACAATTTCTTGGGAACACTGAAAATGGCTGGGTAAATATGTATCTTGGTCAACACACACATCCCTTATGAGGAACCTTGCCTTATTTTTTTTAACACTGTTGATTTTTTCCTGTGACAAAAAGACACAGAAGGAAGTCAGCTCCGTAAATCCAATAAATTGGAACAACCGTACTGTGGTACTATCTCCAAAAGATTCTTTGGCAAACGGTAGTAGTTATCTTTCGGTCTACTCGCAGATTTACAGCGAAACGGAACACCGAACCCATAACCTTACGGGAACCATCAGCATGCGCAACACCAACTTGAAGGATTCCATTTTCATCCGA
>JAUICT010000256.1 GCA_030429325.1 Bacteroidia bacterium | reverse complement strand
TCCCCTTCCAGAGTTGTGGCCATGATACCATCGGTTAAATCTCCAGAGCGTACATTGGCGCCAGCAACCACGTGATGTTGCAAAATAGGAATTAAGTCACCTTCTGCTGGAATGGACGCAAGAGCAGCAAAGGCATCATTGGTTGGAGCAAATACGGTGAATGGATCATCGCCAGCCCCACCTTGGGCAGATAGTACACTAACAAAATCAACACTTGGGGTAAGCTCAGTCAGGGCTTGTACCAAAGTGGAGAAATTAGGGTCTGCAACGGCAAAAGTTACTACTGTTGGAAGGTCAATAACTGCATCTACGGCATGTATCACCCCGTTGGTGGCCACAATATCGGCAATGGCTACGTTGCTCACACCATTTAAGGTAACACCATCATCTGTATTGATATACAAACTTAGGTTCTCGTCAGTGTCAAATTCAGCAGCCGTGTTTACATACGAGTTGGTCAATCCGGAAGAGAAGGCCGAAGCACCTACCACAACATGATTGGATAGAATGGCATTCAAATCATTGGAATTGGGATTGGTAAATGCTGCAAACGCATCATTGACTGGTGCAAAAACGGTAAATTCCTCTTCTTCATTGGACAGCAAATCTGTGAAGGTGGTGTTTCCTCCATCGGTAAGGGCAGCTACCAAAGAAGTTAAGTTGGGATTGGCTACTGCATGATCTACAATATTGGGCAGATCAATTACCGCATCAACTACATGTACTACACCGTTGAGCGCTTTTACATCAGGAATCACTACAGAGGAAACTCCGTTGAAAGTTACTCCATCAGAAGTATCAAAGAAGATACTCATATTGGCATCTTGTGCACCTCTGGCCAATGTTGAGGTATACCCAGAACCAAGACCTGTGAGGTCTGTACTGTAGATAGCACCTTCAATAACATGGTTTAATAAAATTTGGGTAAGTACTTCAACAGGAACATCATCCAAAGACGCACCATCCAAGAAGGTTTCAAAAGCCTCATCGGTTGGGGCAAGTACAGTGAATGGACCATTGCCTCGCAAGGCATTCGGTAGATCGCCATCCGCAGCAATTAGAGCGGCAACAAGATTTTCAAGATTTTCATTTCCAATGGCCAAATCGGTGATGGGAACCAAAAGAATATCGGACAATGCATCTAGAATGGTTTGTGGAAGAAGAACCTTGTCTATGATGTGAACCACTCCATTGCTGGTGGTAACATCGGCAGTAGTTACTTGAGCGGGAGTATCGGTAGCGTCACCAATGAATACACCACCTTCGGTACTTACCGTGAGTGTGGCACCCTGCAAAGTGGTTAAGGTTTGACCGTTACTTAAATCGGAAGACGTGGCGGCCGTTCCGCTAATTACATGATACGTAAGAATTACAGCGAGCAAGTCTTGAAGTTGCTCAGAATTAAAATCATCCAAAGAATCAAAACCATCCAATTGGGTCAATAAATCTGAAAAAGCAGCATTGGTAGGTGCAAAGACCGTGAAAGGCCCTTCGCCACTTAAAGCACTAACCAAGTCATTGTTGGCACTTTCATCGGCTTTTTGTAGGGCACTTACCAAGCTGCTCAGTTCTGCTGTGGCTTGGGCGGCATCGACAATGGTTGTCGTAGTCTCAGGTGGAGGGGGCGTTCCATTATCATCGTCCGAACAGGACACAAACAATAATGTAAAAATCAATAAGGGTAAACGAATACATTTAATTAGTGCTTTCATGGGATTGTTGTTTAAAAATGTTTAACATTGCTAATATAAAGTTAAACAAAATAAATCAATTATGTTTAACAATTTTTATAAAAAGTTTAACAAAAATATGTATCAGTATCATTTTCAGTAAGTTCTAATTGAAATTCGCTACTGATTGTTTCATGGTTTACTAATTGGTATTTTGTAATTTTGCATCTTATTGATTATGCTATGAAAAAGGTGGTTATCGGACTTTCCGGCGGAGTGGATTCAAGTGTCTCAGCCTATCTCTTAAAAGAACAGGGCTACGAGGTTATTGGACTTTTTATGAAGAATTGGGTGGATGATTCCGTAATCATATCCGAAGAATGTCCTTGGGTTGAGGACAGCAATGATGCACTTATCGTAGCCGAAAAGCTGGGAATACCATTTCAGACAGTAGATTTGAGTGCCGAGTATAAAGAGCGTATTGTGGATTATATGTTCAATGAGTACGAAAAAGGAAGGACTCCAAATCCAGATGTTTTGTGCAATAGGGAAATCAAATTTGATGTTTTTCTGAAAATTGCTTTGCAACTGGGGGCAGATTATGTGGCCACGGGTCACTATTGTCGCAAAGGAACCATTATAAACGAAGATGGCTCTGAAACGTATCAACTTTTGGCAGGAAAGGACACTAATAAGGACCAATCGTATTTTTTATGTCAGCTTTCGCAGGAGCAACTCTCAAAAACACTGTTTCCCATTGGCGAGCTTACCAAACCAGAAGTTCGACAGATAGCCACTGAAAATGATTTGATCACTGCAGATAAGAAAGATTCACAAGGATTGTGTTTTATTGGAAAAGTGCATTTGCCGGAATTTCTTCAACAAAAATTAAAGCCCAAAGCAGGTGTCATTGTTGAAGTGCCCCAAACCGCGTCCCAATTTTCGGTTTCTGTTCCCAATTTTAAGAACAAACGGGAAGAACTGGCCTTTAATGCCGAAAAACCCGTTTACTCGGAAACGGACGGAAAAGTTGTGGGCCAGCACCAAGGCGCACATTATTTTACTATCGGTCAACGAAAAGGGCTTAATGTAGGGGGTACCAAGGAACCTTTGTTTGTTATTGAAACCGATGTGGATAAAAATATCATTTATACCGGACAGGGGAAATCCCATCCCGGATTGTACCGTCATACCTTGTTTGTAAAAGAGGACGAATTACACTGGGTACGCCCCGATTTGGCCTTGGACGTGGACGGGACCATGCAGGTCATGGCACGAATACGGTACAGACAACCTTTGCAGAAAGCCACTTTGTACAAAACCGATACAGGATTGTATGTGGATTTTGAAGAAAAGCAATCCGCCATTACCGAGGGTCAGTTTGTGGCTTGGTACATGGATGATGAACTGGTAGGTTCTGGGGTCATTTCATAAGTTTAAATTCTTGTATATTGATGGTTCATAGATTTTGAAACAGATTTTAATTTGTTTTGAATGGAAACCAATATGAAATTGTAAATGCGGAATAGAATCACGGACCTTTTTGGAATTCAGTACCCTATTGTTCAGGCCGGAATGATTTGGGCGAGTGGATGGCGATTGGCCTCTGCGGTTTCCAATGCTGGTGGTTTGGGGCTCTTGGGCGCTGGCAGCATGTATCCCGATGTTTTGGAAGAGCACATTGAAAAGTGCAAGCAGGCAACGGATAAACCGTTTGGGGTCAATGTTCCCATGCTCTATCCCGATATAGACAAGTTAATGCAGATTATTGTGGATGGCGGGGTAAAAATCGTCTTCACTTCTGCAGGAAATCCCAAGACATGGACTAGTTTTCTCAAAGAGAAAGGGATAACCGTGGTACATGTGGTAAGCAGTGTAAAGTTTGCGTTGAAAGCCCAAGAAGCTGGAGTGGACGCCATAGTGGCCGAAGGTTTTGAGGCAGGAGGCCATAATGGAAGGGACGAGACCACAACCATGGTTTTGATTCCTTCGGTGAAGGAAAAAATAGAAATCCCACTGATTGCCGCAGGCGGAATTGCCAGTGGAAGAGCAATGCTCGCAGCCATGGTTTTAGGGGCTGATGGTGTTCAAATCGGAAGCCGTTTTGTAGCCAGTCCAGAGGCATCTTCCCATCAACTTTTCAAGGAATGGGTCGTAAAGGCCCAAGAAGGAGACACCCAATTGACCTTAAAGGAGCTAGCTCCTGTGAGACTGTTGAAGAACAAGTTTTACCAAGATGTTCAAGAAGCATATGCCCAAGGGGCTTCGGTTGCCGAACTTAAAGCTTTATTGGGTAGGGCAAGGGCCAAACGAGGCATGTTTGAAGGAGATATGGAAGAAGGCGAATTGGAAATTGGACAAGTATCAGGTTTAATACATGATATTAAGCCGGCAGCCCAGATTATGGAAGAAATCGTTAGGGAATTCAACGAGGCCAAACATTTTACGCAAGAGTATTAGTAGTTTAACGGCATAAATCCGCAACTTTTCATACATTTACCCCGCATGAGAACACTAATCCCCACATTGGTCTTTTTTATGCTCGCCTCTAATGGTTATGGCCAAATTGAGCGGGATAAAGCACTTCACTTTTTAGGTGGTGGCCTATTTGGTCTAGCCGGAGCTGGTATCGCAAAAAATATTTCTGAAGGTAACCGTGTATGGACTTTTGTAGGAGCAGTTGCCAGTAGTGCTTTGATCGGTGTTGCCAAGGAAGCTGTGGATTCCGGA
>JAUICT010000255.1 GCA_030429325.1 Bacteroidia bacterium | reverse complement strand
TTAAACTCCTTCTTTTTTTGACTATTTGATGAATTTTATAGTGAAAGGATACTTAAAATATTCCCCTTCGTTGGTTCTAATAGTGGCCAGGATAGAATATACAATGTTAACCAAACCCAAGCCTATTTGAATAATTCCAGCGATGCCGGCAGGCCAGAAAAGTCGCCCTAACCTAAATTCATCACTGCTTATATGGATGTTTAGATTGTTTAGGTCGTTCAATCTGTGGATGCCCAAAAAGTCCCAATCGAACAAATCTGGAACCAAACCAATAAAGAACGGGATGCTTATGAGGCCAGCGACAATAGAGTAGAGGAGCATGCTCATCTGAAAATTGAGCGCTTGCTTACCGTTGTAGTCCACAAACTCATGTTCTTTCTTATTGGCGGTCCACAAGATCAAAGGAAGTATAAAGTTCCCAAAGGGAATAAAGTACTTTGAAAAGGTGGATGCGTGTATGATCGCAGATAAATTTCGTTCGTGTTTGGTTAATGTTGCAGCCATTTTTGATTGATGATTTTTGATATACAAATTGGTTTACCTATTAGCTTACGATGCAAATATATATCCAAAAGATGGTACTATGCAAAACAAAGTACTATAAATTAACATTTTTTTAACAATGTAAAATCATTTCAAATTTGATTATTTTTAGGCTTCCTAAATTTATGGTATGGCACTGACACCCAGTAAAATCAATACATTTATCTTCTTTAAGCTCCCCTCTGCATGGTGGACGGGAATTCGATTAACGTATATAGATGAGCAGAAGGCAATGACCACTGTAAAGCATCGGTGGATCAACCAAAATCCGTTTAAATCCATGTTTTGGGCCGTCCAGGGTATGGCCGCTGAGTTGAGTACCGGGGTCTTGGTCATGAACGAAATCCAAAAAAGTGGTAAGAAAATCTCCATGCTCGTGGCCAACAACAAGGCCACCTTTACCAAAAAAGCCACGGGACGCATCACCTTTACCTGTGAGGAGGGGCATTTGATTGCCGATGCCATCCAAAAAACGATAGCTACTGGAGAGGGGCAGACCTGTTGGATGAAATCAGTGGGTATAAATGCCGATGGAGTGGAAGTCTCCACCTTTCACTTTGAGTGGACGGTGAAAGTTAAGGGTTGAAGGTTTTGGGTAAAGGGTGAAATGGGTGAATGGTATTGGGTAAAAGGAAAAAGGGAAACAAAGGTTAAAATGAATCACAAAATTTTATTTGGGGAAAAGCAAAAATTCACGCAATGGTGGCTTTTTTTGTTGTTATGTCTTCCATTAGTCATGATTTTTTTGAGTTTTGATTGGAGTCAAAGCTCGGAAAACATTAATGATTCAGGGAATGGTTCTTTTTCTATAATTCTGCCCGAAGGTTTTTTTGTGATTCTAACTGTGGTGATTTTAACCTTGCTATTTTTCAAGTATGCCAGTTTAACCGTTCAAATTGATAAAGAAAAAATCGGGATTAAGCATCTCATTTTTTACCGAAGAACCATTTATTGGAAAGATGTAAAAGCTGTAAAAACAGTTAAATATGGTTTTGTAGGCTATGGTATTCGGTTGAGCTTAAACCATGGTACGGTTTATAATGTAAAAGGGAATAAGGGGCTGGAGGTAACTTTTAACAATGGTTCAAAGTGTTTGATTGGAACCCAGCGACCTGAAGAATTGTTCAAAATTGCCAATGAACAGCTTCGAGTGTAACAAAACCCAAAACAAATCAACAGATAAACAAAACAACATTTAAACAATCAAAAAATGAGCGCACACGAAATAGACTATCACATTTACGGGGAAGAAATGCAATATGTGGAAATAGAACTGGATCCACAAGAAGCCGTTGTGGCCGAGGCAGGCAGTTTTATGATGATGGATTCGGACATTAAAATGGACACTATCTTTGGCGATGGCTCCAATCAGGATTCCGGGGTTTTGGGAAAATTGTTCTCCGCAGGCAAGCGTTTGCTCACGGGTGAGAGCCTTTTTATGACCGCCTTCCTTAATATAGGCCAGGGCAAAAAGCTGGTAAGCTTTGCTTCGCCCTATCCTGGTAAGATCATTCCCATAGACCTTTCGGAAAAGGGAGGCAAGTTTATTTGCCAAAAAGACGCATTTCTATGCGCCGCAAAAGGTGTTTCGGTTGGAATAGAGTTTTCCAGACGCTTGGGACGCGGATTTTTTGGAGGAGAAGGCTTTATCATGCAAAAGCTGGAAGGTGACGGAATGGCCTTTGTACATGCTGGGGGCACCATGGCCAAAAAAGAGTTGGCAGTGGGCGAGGTGTTGAAAGTGGATACTGGTTGCATTGTAGGTTTTTCGCAAACGGTGGATTACAATATCGAGTTTGTAGGTGGAATTAAAAACACCGTTTTTGGAGGAGAAGGATTGTTTTTTGCCACGCTTCGGGGTCCCGGAACAGTGTATATTCAATCATTGCCGTTTAGTCGATTGGCCAGTAGGGTTTGGGCTGCTGCACCACGGGGAGGCGGAAAAGATAAAGGGGAAGGAAGTCTCCTAGGCGGTATTGGCGATTTGCTGGACGGGGACAATAGGTTTTAATTTTTAGGAGTTAGGAGTTAGGAGTTAGGAGTTAGGAGTTAGGAGTTAGGAGTTAGGAGTTAGGAGTTAGGGGCTCTGTGATTAAATTATATGTTATTTCGAGCGCAGTCGAGAAATCTTTTTCAGGTATCCGATGTCTGGTCTGATATCCGATGTCCGATGTCCGAAGTCCGAAGAACAGTTAGAGGTATTTTTCCTATGTTCGTAGCATGAACTTTACAGACCTGTTCCACTTTCTGGAAGAACTCCAACAAAACAATACTAAAGAATGGATGGATGCCAACCGGAAACGGTACAAATCCCTTCGGAGTGATTTTGTCGCTTGGTTGGATGATTTGGATTTGACCATGGCCCAATTGCATTCCGATTATTATCCCACTCCAGGAAAAAAGGGCATCAACCGAATCAACAATAATCTCATGTTCCATCCTAACAAGCCGGTGTACAAGGATCATTTTGGTGCTGGCTTGGACAAAGCGCCCCATTCTGCTGATTTTTACATCGAAATTGGATTAAAGCACTGTATGTTGGCGGGAGGATTTTGGCGACCCGGCCCCAAGACCCTGCGCAGTATTCGCGATGGGATAGATTATAATGGGGAGGAGCTACAAGCTATCTTGGACAAACCTTCTTTCAGAAAATTGTTTGGCGGTCTTTATGAAGATGAAAAATTGACGAATGCCCCCAAAGGATTTTCCAACGACCATCCGTACATTCATTTATTGCGGAACAAGACCTTTGCGGTGGTCCACGAGCTGAAAAAGGAAGAGGTCTTTCAAAAAGGATTCAAGGAAAAGATTGTGGAGGTGTATAAGGAAATGCTCCCTTTTCGCCAATATCTGAACAAAGCTGCATCGGTATGAAACACGGGAACGTAAGAAACATCACAAAGGAATTGCTCTCCAACAATTGGTATACCCTGAATAAGGTTACTTTTGAATATCAGAGGGAAGATGGGGAGTGGGAGACCCAAATCCGGGAAGCCTATGACCGTGGCAATGGGGCGGCCATTTTGCTCTATAATGCCCAAAAAGGAACCGTGGTGCTTACACAGCAATTCCGTATGCCTACCTATTTGAATGGAAATGAAGATGGGATGATGGTCGAAGCCTGTGCCGGACTTTTGGAAAAGGGCAATGCCGAAGAAACCATTAAAATGGAAGTGGAAGAAGAGACGGGGTATAAGATAGACAGGGTGAAAAAAGTGTTCGAGGCCTATATGTCCCCAGGTTCCGTTACTGAAATACTATACTTTTTTATTGGGCAGTATGAAGATGCCATGAAAGTAAGTGAAGGCGGTGGGGCCGAGGATGAAACAGAAAACATAGAAGTCCTGGAAATGGATTTCAATGAGGCCCTACGGATGATGGATGCAGGTGAAATCAAAGATGCCAAGACCATTATGTTGCTTCAATATGCGCAAATACACAATTTGCTCAATACCTAAGATATAGTTCTTTTAAGGTATCGTACATGGTTTTTCGGATTTCTCTGGAAGAAATTTTAAAATGATTGTTCATGAAACTGAAGATGAGCAACTTTCCTGACCTTGTCTTTACATAACCACTCAAGTTGTAATTGTTTCCAAATGACCCTGATTTGGCAAAGAGAAAAGGTTCGGTAGTAGGGTCTTGCCACTCTTTTACCGTACCGGATGGTCCCCACATGGGTACAATCCCGAACAGACGCTCTTCAGGAACCTCACGGTGTAATTTTTCAAGTATTTCAACAAAGGACCGGGGTGTAAAAAGATTATATCTGGATAAACCTGAACCATCTACCCATCTGGGTTTTTGACTTAAATCGCTATAATCGTTCTTGAACATATGTTCTATGGCCACTGTGGTGCCAAGTGTATCCGAA
>JAUICT010000254.1 GCA_030429325.1 Bacteroidia bacterium | reverse complement strand
GGGGAGCATTTGTTTTTCGGTATGACCATCCACAAAGTGGATGCCAAACCCCAATTCCGATTTTTCCTGAAAGGAATGGGCTTCTCCAAGGTACTTAAGCTGACCGCTTTCTTGCATGGGAATCAGGTTTTCCTTTAAAAAGGAAGCTTTTTCCCTTGCGTTGGGTTCGGTGGCCCATTGCCAATGGGCTTTGTTAGTCCAGAAATGGGCATTTTTAAATGCCGGTTCGTAGCCTGTGCGGTCTTTGTTCCACTGAACACTGCCTCCACAATGGTCAAAATGAAGGTGGGTCATAAAAACATCGGTGATATCATCCCTGTGAAACCCTAAATCTTTCAAGGAACCGTCCAAAGAATGATTTCCCCATAGATAGTAATAGCTAAAAAACTTTTCGGATTGTTTGTTGCCAAGGCCTGTATCAATGAGGATAAGTCTATCACCATCTTCAATTAAAAGGCACCGGGCACCAAGGTCGATCATGTTATTGGCATCGGCAGGATTGGTCCTGTTCCAGATAGATTTTGGGACCACACCAAACATGGCGCCGCCGTCCAATTTAAAATTGCCAGTCTCTATGGGATATATCGTCATTCAGAAAACAAATGGCATGCAAAATAAGAAAAGCCCAATGTATATACTTAAAAAATAAGCTTTTATTGGCCCTATTTTAACAAATTTATTTGATTCTTGGAGTGTATGAATGGGGTGCAAAGGCCAAAATTTTTATCCTATTAATCATATGGGATGAATTCTAAAAGAAAAGCAGTAAATTTCAAAAAAACTAAAACCAATGCTTGAACTTGCGGGAATCATCATCCTTGGCATTATAGCACAGTGGGTGGCGTGGCGTTTTAAATTACCGGCAATTTTACCTTTGATACTTATAGGATTACTGGTAGGCCCAGTATCCACATTATATACTGAAGATGGGTCAAAACTGATTGAACCCATATGGAATGGTGAAAAGGGACTTTTTCCGGGCGAAGGGCTCTACTATTTTGTCTCTTTGGCCATCAGTGTGATTCTTTTTGAAGGAGGACTTACCTTAAAACGCGCAGAAATATCTAATGTTGGCCCAGTAATTACCAAACTGATTACCATTGGCACTGTAGTCACCTTTTTTGGAGCGGGAGTGGCCACCCATTATATTTTTGGACTTTCTTGGCAGATTTCATTTCTGTTTTCCGCATTGATTATTGTTACCGGGCCTACGGTGATCACCCCCATTCTTAGGAACATACCGTTGAAGAAAGATGTATCTGCCGTATTGAAATGGGAAGGCATTCTAATTGATCCCATAGGAGCTTTAGTGGCAGTATTGGTTTTTGAGTTTATAAGCGTTGGTGAAGGGTCTACGTTTACACAAACAGCATTGATCGAGTTTGGAAAAATACTATTGTTCGGAACTACCTTTGGTTTTACGTTTGCCCATGCATTGGCCTTTGCCATAAAAAGGGATTTTATACCACACTATTTGTTGAATGTGGTCTCGCTTTCCGCTGTATTGCTCGTTTATGTGGAATCTGATGTTTTTGCCCACGAATCAGGCTTGTTGGCCGTGGTGGTTATGGGAATGGTCATGGGGAACATGAATCTACCCAACCTAAAGGAACTGCTCTACTTTAAGGAATCATTGAGTGTGCTGCTTATATCTATACTTTTTATCCTCTTATCTGCAAATATCAACATTGCCGATTTGGAGTTGATTTTGAATTGGAACACCGTTGCACTTTTTGCCGTGGTGGTTTTTATAATACGACCGCTGGGAGTTTTCTTGAGTGCGCAGGGGTCTAATTTAAAACTGAATGAAAAGCTTTTTATTGGCTGGGTAGGCCCAAGGGGTATTGTTGCCGCAGGTATTGCGTCATTATTTGGTTCAAAGTTGTTGGCCAAAGGAGAACCCGGAGCGGAATACATCACCCCATTGGTATTTATGATTGTTTTGGGAACGGTCTTGCTCAATGCTACCACGGCAAGACTTTTTGCCAAATTGGTGGGTGTGTTCCTAAAAAAATCGGAAGGTATTTTGATTATTGGCGCCTCTAGACTATCAAGGATCATTGGAAATTATTTGCGGAAAAACAATAGACATGTAGTGTTGATAGACAATAACCAAACCAATGTGGACAAGGCCAAAAAACTAGGATTGGAAGCAATTACCGCCAATATTTTTTCTGATACCCTTACCGACAACATTGAGTTGAACGATATGGGATATCTTATGGCACTTACAGGAAACTCGGACATCAATAAGTTTGCCATAGACAAGTTCCAAAAACAGTTTGGTGAAAATGGTGCCTTCCGGTTGGTGAACACAGAAGAAGTGAATAACCCAGATGTGAACCCCAAGGAAGGGTTGTTTTCCCACACCGATGACTTCATCAAACTAATGGATACGGTAAGGAAATACCCAGCCATACATGAAATTGATTTAAAGGATAAAGCACATTACGACAGTCTGATAGACATTACCCAACAGGAGAATGACATCATTCCCGTGTTTACCAAATCGCCCAATGGGAGCATCGAAATCATACCAGCCAACAGCAAAGATTTTGAGCCCAAGGGAGACGGGTACAAACTGGTCTATTTGGGGAAACGTTTTTCCTCGGAAGAAGAGCCGGCCTAAAGCGTCTTTGTTTAGTTAAAAGCAAGGACAACCCCCTGATTTTTACCCATCCGTCAATTCAAAAGAGCCATTCGTCAATCGCAACCCTTAATTAGGTGTTTGTCCAAGTATTTTTATCTCATTGAATAACATAAAATCATATTCTATGAGAAAAATTATTTTATTCCTTACTGCATCATGCTTTTATATTATTGGCTGCTCTAAAGATGACGATAGCCCTGAATGCGACTCATGTACCGTAGCAGGAGAAAAAGTAGAAATGTGTGATAATGAAGACGGGACATATACACTTTCCTATGCTGGAGAAACAGAAAAAGTAACACAAGAAGCGTTGGATCTATTGGAAGTTACCGCCGAAGATTACTTGGACTTAATTTGTGCTTTGGGAGCAGGAAGCTAAACTTCAATGTGACGTTCAACCCTAAAATTAATATGGTTTCTACCATAATGGGTTTTTAATGAGTAATGGATAATTATTCTAATCGTTTTTAGAATTTTTTGCCCATCCGTCAATCCAAAAGGGCCATCCGTCAATTCGCGGACATGTTTATGTCCATGATGAATATCTTTCCTTTTGATTATTAAACGTAAAATCAAAAAAATGAAAGTGGCAGTATTTTCTGGGATAATCTTATGGGTTTTTGCGTCTTGCTCTTTTGATGCGGAACGATTTATTGAAGAAAATTCAATTTTGGAAGAAGCCCCGGAAGTAAACAAAAATCTGGAGTGCTACTCCTGCATGGCCAAAGATGGTATTGAATTGGAGATTTGTGACCATTTGGACGGCACATACACCTTATATCATGGCGACATTGAAAAACCCCTCACCAAGGACGATTTGGAAGGACATTCCGCCAAAGACTTTGTGAGCATCGGATGCCAACTGGAAGACTTGGAACTATAGCACTGAATCTACTGAACATCAATTTTGAGTATTTCTAAAGAATTAATTATTGACGGCGCATGAAAATCAATGAAGCCTTAAAGGAGAAGAACAATCTTGTGAAAAAGCTCTTAGAGCTACAAAATAGGATTATTACCTATAATTGTATTATTGAAGGGAATCCCAGGGCCTACGACCCAAAAGAGGTCATGGAAGAGCACAACAAAACCTTGGAAGCGTTGGTGGGCCTTAAAACAGGCATCACCCTGGCAAACCAACCCGTTCAAGATAAAATTCACCGCTTGTCCGAGCTTAAAAGCAAAATACGGTTTCTGAAAACCATTCCCACCACCGAAGGTAAGGCTCCCATGGGCAAAAACTATTATTCCAATTCTGAAATGTATATGTGGGAATCGGCAATCAAAGCAAAAGAGCGGGACCAGGACATTTTGGAATTGGAAAAAGAAATAGAAACACTCCAAAAAGAACTGGACGCCCATAATTATAACACTACCATATAGTAAAGTGTAGCACAGAAATGTAATTAATTGTATTTACCCCCGAAGATAATCATCTGGAAGAGATAACGATTTACAAGACAGCCCTGATTTTGTTTTAAAAGTCAACTTTCAAGAACGTCTTATTCAAGATTCAAAAAATAGGATTTAAAGTTCAAGAGAAGCTTGGTTACTCGGTTTAAAAATAGGATTGATTCAGAGTACGTGCTACATCCTTTTAAGGGATACTACCCCTTAATCATTCAACTTTAAAACGGCCATAAACGCCTGCT
Organism: Bacteroidia bacterium; assembly: GCA_030429325.1. Taxonomy (GTDB): domain Bacteria; phylum Bacteroidota; class Bacteroidia; order Flavobacteriales; family Flavobacteriaceae; genus Flagellimonas. The sequence continues at coordinate 143 of JAUICT010000254.1, read as the reverse complement.
GTGGAATTTCCACATTCCCTACTTGTCGCATACGTTTTTTCCCTTTTTTCTGCTTTTCCAGAAGTTTTCGCTTTCGGGAAATATCTCCACCATAACACTTGGCGGTAACATCTTTTCGCAACGCCTTGATGGTTTCCCGGGAA
>JAUICT010000253.1 GCA_030429325.1 Bacteroidia bacterium | reverse complement strand
CACAATAAAGAACTCATATGGAGAGGCCAATTTATGGGGGTTGTCACGCTCACTGCTGGGCATGGATATGGTGCCTCTATGGTGCTTATGTCCCTTTTGGGTATCTGGTGGAAGAAGGTATCTGCCAATTTCACGTCGCTTGCTGGCTGTTTTTCTATCATCCGAATTCCCGCCTTGTATGATGAAATCCTTCACCACACGATGAAATTGGGTGCTATCAAAATACTTTTTCCGTGCCAAGTAAATGAAATTTGCCTTGTGGTAGGGAACATTGTCATAGAGTTCTATGGTAAAACTCCCCATTGTGGTGGTAAGTTTTACCCTGTTCTTCTTGAGCTTCTTGGCATACCCAAAAAAGAAATCGATGGCATTTTCCTCATCCAGTACAAAAGCTTCTTCTTCCTTTTCCTCCTCTTGAGCCGTCATTTTGTCAACTTCTTCAGGGATGGAATCATTCTTGGTAGAAGTTTCTTTGGCTTTGGGAGCTTCTTTTTTAGAATTTCCTCCGCAGGATACCAGAAAAAATAATAGTATACTTGTGGCCAAAGCCGATGATTTCAATACCATGAATTTTATCGATTTTAGTGAAATAGCCCTAAAAATAAAAGATCTTCCCCTACCCGGGGAAGAATCCCACTATAAAATGTCCCCGGAACTCAGGGTACAGTGGTTAAAGAACAATTCCATTGAGGGAAGAAACCCTAAAAAGGCGGGGGTAATGGCTTTATTTTATCCAGATGTGGAGCAGCAGACCAGATTATTGCTCATTCTCCGCAAAGCGTATGAAGGGGTCCATTCCAACCAAATAGGATTTCCCGGAGGTAAGGAAGAACGTCAAGATAAAGACCTTATGGCTACCGCTCTTAGGGAAACCCATGAAGAGGTAGGGGTAAATCCTACTGCTGTTGAGGTGCTTAAGGAATTGAGCAACGTCTATATTCCGCCCAGTAATTTTATGGTAACGCCTTATGTTGGAATCTACCCTCAACCAAAACCCTTTGTGCCCCAAGAAAGTGAAGTTGAACGCTTGGTGGAGGTATATTTGAAGGATTTTTTGGACGATGCCAACCATATTGAAGAGACGCTAACCACTTCTTATGCAAAAAACATTCGTGTACCCGCTTATAAATTAAACGGTTATACTGTTTGGGGCGCCACAGCCATGATGCTGAGCGAGATTAGGGAGCTTTTACGGCAAGTGCTTTGACCGCTATTTTGTAAATTTGCCGACAACAAACATTCTAATGGGTCTATTCAAGAGAAATCCTTTTGGTCATATCTTGTTTTTAAAACGTTGGCTGATTCGTGTTGCGGGTGCAATGACGCATCAGCGCTACAAGGGGTTCAATACGCTTGAGATTGAAGGTTCGCAGATCATACGGGATCTTCCCGAAACCAATGTGCTCTTCGTGAGCAATCACCAGACCTATTTTGCCGATGTTGTGGCCATGTTCCATGTGTTCAATGCCAGTTTAAAGGGCAGGGACGATTCCATTAAAAATCTGGGGTATCTCTGGAATCCAAAACTCAACATCTATTATGTTGCTGCTAAGGAAACCATGAAGAAAAGTCTGCTTACCAAGATTTTGGCCTATGCGGGATCCATTAGTATTGAACGGACATGGCGTGCAGATGGGCAAGATGTGAACCGACAAGTGAAATTCAGTGATATAAGCAATATAGCGAAGGCTTTGGACGATGGATGGGTGATTACCTTTCCCCAAGGTACCACAACCCCTTGGAAGCCTCTACGAAAAGGTACGGCCCATATTATTAAGCGGTACAAACCCGTAGTGGTTCCCGTTGTTATTGATGGATTTAGACGGTCGTTCGATAAAAAAGGACTTCGTGTAAAAAAGAAAGGGATTTTGCAATCCATGCAGATTAAACCTCCTTTGGAGATTGATTATGACAATGAGTCCATCGACTCCATCTTGGAAAAACTGGAGTATGCCATTGAACAACATCCGTCTTTTTTGAAGGTTATCTCCAAAGAAGAACTTGCTGCTTATGAAGCAGAACATCAAAAGAGGAGATATAGCTATCGAGGAGATTAAACCTCCAATTGTTCCAATTCCCTATAATTTTGTTTGAGTCGTTTTAAAAGAATGCCATAGAGCAGTCTGTAAAATAGCCATATCAGTAGTAAAAGCAAGGCAATAAGGACTATGGATATGATTACGACCAATATCCAAAAAACAGTGGTATTGCCATTCTGGATGGCGTTATCCACTATTTGCTGGCCCTTGGAGTCGTAAATAAGAACACCATAAATACTGATGATCATGGATACGGTGAATATGGCAAGATTGAACCAGACATACTGTGTAACAGTTCTTTTGACGCTCAAGATGGTCTTCATCAGTTTTTTGGAGGAATCGGTAAAGGATATTTTGCGATAGTTAATGTAAAACTTATAAATGAAATATAAAATGATTCCATAATTGATGAAATTCAAGACAATTATGGCGGTATGGATATGCATGGCCTTGAGCTCTTCCATACTTTCGGCATCACTGAAGATGATATTCAGCCCGGCCCAGAACACAAATTCAATAAGACTGATATAAAAGATCCATTTAACAATGGAAGATGATTTTTTCCATATCATTTTATAGATTTCGTCATAGGTAAGTTTGGGAAGCTGGGCTTCCTTTCTCTGCCAGTCTTTTTTCAAGAGCTCCAGTTCATCTACCATAATCTAAGGATTTAATATGGTTCTTAATTTATTTTTCACACGGTTCATTTTAACCCTTGCATTTACTTCGGTGATTCCCAAGGTCTCTGCAATCTCTGAATAATCTTTGTCTTCAAGGTATAGAAATACCAACGCTTTGTCAATATCACCCAGTTGTCTAACAGCATCGTACATTAGTTTCAACTGTCGTTCCTCTGTATCGTCATAGGCATCGGCCTTGATTCTATGCACAACGGAATCGTAATCTTGGGTCTGGACCCTTCTTTTTGATTTTCGGTACAGAGTAATGGCCGTGTTCAGGGCCACTCGGTACATCCATGTGCTGAATTTGGAGTCTCCCCTAAACTTTGGATAGGCTTTCCATAATTGAATGGTAATCTCTTGAAAGAGGTCATTATGGGAATCCCTATCGTTGGTATAGAGGCTACATACTTTATGAACAATATTTTGATTGTCCTCAAGCTCCGTCACAAAACGATGTTCCAGTTCTTTGTTCAATGGTTGGTAAGTGATTTGCTTATTTGTAGCAATAAAGCAGTTTTTGTTACACTACTCCAAAAAGCTCCTATTTTCTATAATCCAATGCAGGGGGTCTATTGCCCAACAACGGAATGTATTTAAAATCTTTTCCCCGTCGTTCTATGAGCTCTGCTTTGGCTGCTTCAATGGTCTTTGGATTTTTAAACAAGTCCATTGCGGTCAAGGTCAGGGTCTTTGCTGCTACCATCATACCTTTGGTGCCAATGGAGGTTCCTCCGGCAGCAACGGCCTGCCAACTGTGCGCGGCTGTTCCGGGAACCCAAGTGGCTGTACTCAAACCAGCTGTGGGAACCGTAAAACTCACATCGCCCACGTCCGTAGAGCCATAGGCCCGAGCTTCTTCTTTATAGGGCTGTATGTTTTTTGCGGTCTCCGTATCCAGAGTTTCCGCCCCCAAGGTTTTGGAAATTTTTTCAGCAAAATCCTTTTCTTCATCCGAATACGTAATACCTCCAACTTTGGTCAGGTTATCATACATGATTTTTTGGATGGTAAGGTTGGGCAAAAGTTCATGGGTGCCCCCGATCATTTCATAGTCAACGGTGGTACCTGTTCCCAAAGCGGCTCCTTCGGCGGCCTTTACAATACGGTCAAAAATATCGATGACCACATCTCTTTTTCCGTGTCGGGCGTAATAATACACTTCGGCGAAGTCTGGAACCACATTGGGCGCTTTTCCACCATCGGTGATTACATAATGAATCCGTGCATCTTGTGGTATGTGTTCCCGCATCATATTTACCATATTGTTCATGGCTTCAACACCGTCCAGAGCAGACCTTCCCCTTTCGGGTGCACCGGCGGCATGGGCAGAAACCCCATGGAATCTAAATTTGGCCGATTTGTTGGCCAAGGCTGCTCCGGCACTGGCTGCGTTCTGCGCTCCGGGATGCCAATGCAAGGCAATATCCACATCATTGAACACGCCTTCACGAACCATGTATACCTTTCCTGACCCTCCTTCTTCGGCAGGACAGCCATAAAAACGGATGGTTCCTTGTATTTTATTGGTTTGCAGCCAATCTTTAACAGCTATGGCTGCTGCCGTTGAGGCTGTCCCAAAAAGATGGTGCCCACAAGCATGTCCGGCGGCTTTGTTGGCAGATTTCTTCTCGGCAACGGCCTGTTGGGATAGCCCAGGAAGGGCATCATATTCTCCCAAAACCGCAATTACAGGGAATCCAGAACCATATTCGGCCATAAACGCC
>JAUICT010000252.1 GCA_030429325.1 Bacteroidia bacterium | reverse complement strand
GACAATGGAATGAAGGGGAGGTCCATTCAAACCCAAGAAAAAATGGCCAGCACTATGGCCAAACGCAATATGACCATGGGCGTTTTTGTGGCCCATGAAATTTATTGGAAAGAACCCAATCTGGCCAGTGGCGACCCGGTCCTACTGGAAAAATTCCTAAAGGAAATCCAGGAAAGCGTTGCCGTGGCCAAGCGGGTAAATGCCAAATGGATGACAGTGGTTCCAGGTCACATTGCACCTCGTTTGAATATGTCCTACCAGACCACCAATGTGGTTGAAGCCCTGAAAAGGGCCTCGGATATTTTGGAGCCCCATGGCTTGACAATGGTCTTGGAGCCTTTGAACTTTAGGGACCACCCAGGTTTGTTCCTATCCGAAAGTCCTCAGGCCTATGCCGTTTGTAAATCGGTGAACAGTCCATCTTGTAAGATTCTTTTTGATATCTACCATCAACAAATCCAAGAAGGAAACCTTATCCCTAACATAGATGCCTGTTGGGATGAAATTGCATATTTCCAAGTGGGTGATAACCCAGGGAGAAATGAGCCTACTACAGGGGAAATCAATTACAAAAATGTCTTCAAGCATATCCATTCCAAAGGATTCAGCGGCGTTTTGGGCATGGAACACGGCAATTCAAAACAAGGCAAGGAAGGGGAATTGGCCGTAATTGAAGCATATAAGGTCAGCGATACTTTTTGAAGCAAGAATAAATGAGCATAAAAAAATATTTTATACCAGTACTACTGGTTGTTTGCATTAAAATAGGCCTTTCACAAAATTTAAAGCCATACACGCAGGAACTTGAAGGAACCGAACTGAGCATAGATATGGTCGCCATCCCTGAAGGTACATTCCTGTTGGGTAGTCCAGAAGGAGAAATAGGAAGGCAGGCCGATGAAGGTCCACAAAAAAAGATGGGGATCGAAAGCTTTTGGATGTCGAAATATGAGGTGACTTGGGAATTGTACAATCTTTTCCTACAGCGTAGCATAGATCATATTGAAGAGGTCAACAAAGGAAAAGATATTGATATGGGAGTAGATGCAGTGACCGGTGCCACCATCCCTTATGTGGATATGAGCTTGGGCATGGGCACAGGGCCAGGTCTTCCTGTGGGGAATGTAACCCAATTGGCCGCCTCCAAGTTCTGTGAATGGTTGTCTGCCAAGACCGGACATTTTTATAGGCTTCCCACGGAAGCAGAATGGGAATACGCAGCTAGGGCCGGAAGCAACGGTCCCTACTTTTTTGAAGGTGATGATCTGCATGAATACGCATGGTATTCAGAAAATAGCGAGGACTCATATCATCCGGTGGGCGAAAAAAAACCAAATCCTTGGGGATTGTACGATATTTATGGCAATGTGGCCGAATGGACCTTGGACCAATACCAAGCCGATGCCTACCAAGACAGGGACGCGCACTTTCACCCTACGCAAAAAGAATACCCAGTTGTGGTACGTGGAGGTTCGTTCAAGGATGGAGCCTCGGAGCTGCGAAGTGCTTCACGCCAGGCATCAAAGCCTTTGTGGAAACAGCGCGACCCCCAATTTCCAAGGAGCAAATGGTGGCATACCGATGCCCCATTTGTAGGATTTAGAATTGTACGCTCCATGACGCCCCCGTCATCGGAAGACCAAACCAATTATTGGATCAATAAAAATTAACGAATCATTCGAATAAAACATCAGAGAAATGAAAACTAAAAAGACCAGCCAAGAATCCAGAAGGGATTTTGTAAAGGGGACCGCCCTACTCTCCACCGGATTGCTATTGCCAACCATGGAAATTGGGGCCATGGCCAATGTGTTCAACGAAAAAAAATTGAAACTTGCCTTAGTGGGCTGTGGCGGTAGAGGTACCGGAGCTGCCAACCAAGCCTTGGAAGCCGATGACCATATTGAACTGGTAGCCATGGCCGATGCATTTGAAGACCGATTGAACAGTAGCCTTGGCAGCTTAAGCGAAAAATATCAGGACACTGGCAAGGTAAATGTAAAAGAGCGCAATAAGTTCTATGGGTTCGATGCCTATAAAAAAGCCATTGACCTGGCCGATGTGGTCATTTTGGCCACCCCTCCGGGTTTTAGGCCCTACCACTTTGCCTATGCCATAGAAAATGGCAAGCACGTTTTTATGGAAAAACCTGTGGCCACCGATGCCCCGGGGATCAGAAAAGTATTGGAGACCGCAAAATTGGCCGAGGAAAAAAAACTCAACGTTGTGGTCGGACTTCAGCGCAGGTACCAAGAAAACTATTTGAACACCTTGGCCAAGATAAAGGCCGGGGATATTGGTAAAATCGTATCCGGTCAAGTTTATTGGAACAGTGCAGGTGTGTGGGTACGCCCTCGGGAAGCTGGACAAAGCGAATTGGAGTACCAGATGCGCAATTGGTATTATTTTAATTGGCTGTGCGGCGACCATATTTTGGAGCAGCACATCCATAATATCGACGTGGCCAATTGGTTTATAGGAGAGTATCCCATTTCTGCACAGGGCATGGGGGGTAGACTGGTACGGAACGGTATAGATCACGGTGAAATCTTTGATCATCATTTTGTGGAGTTCACGTATCCCAGCGGAGCCGTTGTGGCCAGTCAATGTCGCCATCAGCCCAATACAATGAACAGGGTCGGTGAGGTTTTTCAGGGAACCAAAGGCTCTGTGAACACCAGTGATGCTGGAACCGCAAAACTCTATGATCTATCTGGGAATGAAATCCAGACCATTTCCAACTCGGAAGGACACAATCCCTACCAAGAGGAACACAACCAGCTTTTTGCTTCCATACGAAACAAGGGCGTGATCAATAATGCCGAATATGGGGCTAAAAGTTCCATGAGCGCCATCTTGGGACGGATGGCCACCTATAGTGGAAAAGTGATCAACTGGGACGAGGCCATCAATTCGGAACTAAGATTGGTCCCCGAAGAAATGACTTGGGATTCTGAACCCCCTACCCTACCCAATTCAGAAGGAAGATATACCATTCCAATTCCTGGGAAGACGGTTGTACTTTAAGCCAATTAAGAGAATGGTTTCAATACGAAAGAGCCCCTAAAGGGGCTCTTTTTTCTTGATGATGGAAAAAACTTACTCCATCGACTTTATGTGAGCCTCCAGCTTTTCGAAGAACTTGATTTCCGCCAAAAACTGCCAATCGAAATTCAAGGATTGGTTGGCCAAATGCACATGATGGTCTTGGTCCAAAATATAGTTTTTAGGTTTATGCAATATTCTTGTCTTACCATATACATTTTCAAACTCTTTACGCAATTCCATAAAAACATCCCGTTGGGCCAATATATCCTGTAAACTCTTTTTTCTTTCCTCAACAGATTCTAATGCATCCACCTTTGCCAGTTCCACCACCAGGTTAGCTGAGAAAACGACCAAACTGGCAACTTCTTTGTACACCTCCAATGTATAAATATTCCTGTCGGCAACTTGGGAAAGTGAATCTATAACACCCAACACCTGTTCTCCCGTGGCCGAGATTTCTTTTGCATGGGCTATTCTTTCTGCATTGGCCTCGGTCCATTCTCCGGGGTTGTTTGCTTCTGGCAAATCCATGACTCCTTTCTCAATGGGAGATTCCATGGTTTTCAAGTAATTGCGTTGATTCCCTTTGAGCAAAATATTTTTCCACTTGGCCACTGGGTCTTCCAACTTATCTATAAAAGCGAACTTCCCATCAATCGCCGTATCACCAAAATAACGAAAACGAAAAACATCCTTAAACTCCTCTTTTGAGCGTTTGTCCCCGGCCCATGCATATTCGGCAAAGGCCAAGATGCCTCTTTTGTACAGTTCAAAGTGGGGAGAATCATCATCCCACAAGGTCAATAGTAATCCGTTCAACCCATTATCAATGGAGCTTAGGGCAAAACTGCGTATATTTTCAATGTTACTTTCATTCTGCGGCATTAAAACCCATCTTGTTTGACCAGCTGTGGCTCCAATTGCCTTTAGTCCATTATCTTCAAACCATTTCATGGCCCGTTTGTTACCATATATCTCAGGAGACATATAGTTCCATCTCATATAGATGGTGTTTCTTGGAAAATCGTCCAAAAACTGGTTCAAATCGGTCTCTTTAACAGCCCAAAGACTATCTACCTGTTCCTTGGTATATTCGTCTGAATGCATGGTACCATATAATCCCACTTCCTTGAACAACATATCATCCCACATGATCGGGATACGGCCCTGTTCCTCGGCAAATTGGGAAACCTTGTCCAACCATTCCAACTGAAGGTCCAAACTTGACCTACCGCTATTGCCTCCCGTGGTATGCACTTCATCTCCTCCCAAGTGCAAGTATTTACCATACGTGAATGCTTCCAAGGCATCACGGTACAAATCAAACTGCACCTCATAGGTTTCATCCAATAAGGGATTGAAGGCCCAATCACTTTCAGGTTTGTCCCTTAAGTGTTCAAACTCTTTATGTTTGAGAAT
>JAUICT010000251.1 GCA_030429325.1 Bacteroidia bacterium | reverse complement strand
CCATGCAATACTGCTCAAATCGGTAATCTCTAGATTGATGTAGGAATCGATTCGATACGCATAGAGCCCATCACCCACTTCGGTGGAATCCACTTCCCGGATATATTCAGGATATTTTTTTTGAAGTGCCCCCATGGTTTCGGGTGAGGTAACAAACCTCCCGTCTTCAGCCTCTAGGGCGTCAAAATCAGAAAAAAAGGAAGGTATTTTTTGGTTCACTTCATGATCTTTCACCAATTGGTCCAAATTGGCCTTGATCTCCCCTTCAATCTTTTCCAAAGCGACCACCTTATCCTTTTCCATGCCCTTGGACGTGTTCCAATTGTTGAACCAAATGGCCAGATTGATACCCACGAACAGCAGGAAAATCTCTCCGAAGATGTATTTCCAGTTGATACCTTTTATGTTGAAGAAGCCCATGCTTATGTTGTTGTCCTGATCATCTCTTCGGCATTTGCCAAAGCGACCGGAATGCCTTCGGGATTTTTACCCCCGGCAGTAGCGAAGAACGGCTGTCCGCCCCCACCTCCTTGGATATGCTTGCCCAGTTCGCGTACAATGCTCCCGGCATTCAGTCCCTTGTTGGACGCCAAATCCTTTGAAATGTAACACGAAAGCAATGCTTTTCCATCATTTTCCGCAGCGAGCAATAGGAATACATCCGAAACTTGCCCTCCAATCTCAAACGAAAGGTCCTTGATACCAGCCGCATCCAAGTCTACCTTTTTGGCTAAAAACTGTACACCATTGATGTTCTTCAATTCTGAAATCAATTCGTTTTTGAGTCCTTTGGCCTTGTCTTTCAACAACTGCTCCACCTGTTTTTTAAGGATTGTATTTTCTTCCTGCAACCCGGCAACCGCCTTTACGGGATTCTGGGCATTGCTCAACAAATCTTTGATTTCATACAGCATGCGATTGTTCTTGAAATAGAAATCCTTTGCCGCATCCGAGGTAATGGCCTCTATCCTTCGAATTCCCGCTGCAACGGCTCCTTCGGAAACAATCTTGAAATGCCAGATGTCACCCGTATTTTTTACGTGGGTCCCGCCACAAAGCTCTATGGACTGACCAAAACGGACCGTACGGACGGTATCCCCATATTTTTCACCAAATAACGCCATGGCGCCCTGTTCCATAGCTTCCTTGATGGGCACATTTCTGTTTTCCTGAAAGGGCAACTGGCCTTCAATACGGGCATTGACAAAATTTTCCACATCCCGGAGTTCCTTGACAGTCAATTTGGAGAAGTGGGAGAAATCGAAACGAAGGTATTTGGAGTGGACCGCTGAACCTTTTTGTTCCACATGATCCCCCAAAACCTCACGAAGCGCCTGATGCAACAAATGCGTCGCTGTATGGTTACATTCCGTTCTCCAGCGTTGCTTTTTATCCACTACGGCCTTAAAACTTCCCGAAACATCTTTGGGAAGACCGTCGGCAAAATGGACAATTTCATTATTTTCTCGTTTAGTGTCCACAATGTAGGTCACATCTCCATTGGATGCCTCCAGATACCCTTTGTCGCCTACCTGCCCCCCTCCCTCGGCATAGAACGGGGTAAGATTGAACACCAGTTGGTATTGGTCACCTTCCTTTTTACTAGTCACCTTTCTATATTTTACCAACTTTACGGTTGCCTCAAGGCTATCATACCCAATGAATTCTTCTTCGGAATCCTGCATCAACACCGTCCAATCGTCCTTGGAGACTTCGGAAGCTGCACGTGAACGATCCTTTTGGGCTTTTAAGGCCTTTTCAAAACCTTCCACATCCAATTTATATCCTTTCTCTTCCAAGATCAGAGAAGTAAGGTCAATGGGGAATCCGAAGGTATCGTACAATTCGAAAGCCTTTTCCCCTGAAACAGTTTTATCTTTTGAAGATTTAATGACCGAATCCAACAGCACCAATCCTTGCTCCAAGGTACCCAAAAAGGAATTCTCTTCCTCCTTGATCACATTCTCAATCAATTGATGGTGCTTGGGAAGCTCGGGGAAAGCTTTCCCCATACTTTCCACCAAAACATTTACCAATCGGTAGATAAAAGGTTGCTTGGTTCCCAAGAAGGTAAAGCCATAACGAATGGCCCTACGGAGTATCCTTCGGATAACATAGCCCGCTCCGGTATTGCTCGGCAACTGCCCATCGGCAATGGCAAAGGCCACGGCACGGATATGGTCCGCCACTACCCTAATGGCTATATCAGTCTCTTCATTCTTCCCATATTTTTGCCCGGTAATGGTATCAATCTCACGGATAAGGGGGGTAAATACATCGGTATCGTAATTGGATTGCACTCCCTGCAATACCATGCACAGACGCTCAAAGCCCATTCCCGTATCAATATGCTTTTCTGGAAGATCTTCCAAAGATCCATTTGCTTTTCGGTTGTATTGTATAAAGACCAAGTTCCAAATCTCCACTACTTGCGGATGATCTTGGTTGACCAAGGAAGCCCCTAAGATTTTGGCTTTCTCTTCCTTTGATCTTATATCTACATGAATTTCTGAACAGGGGCCACAGGGACCTTGATCCCCCATCTCCCAAAAATTGTCTTTTTTGTTTCCCATAAGGATACGCTCCTTAGGGACAATGGCCTTCCAAAAATCATAAGCTTCTTGGTCCATTTCCAATTGATCAGCATCCTTGCTCCCTTCAAAAACAGTAACATATAGGCTGTCCTTGTCAATCTTGTATATTTCTGTCAACAATTCCCAAGCCCATTGGATAGCCTCTTTTTTGAAGTAATCCCCAAAACTCCAGTTGCCCAACATCTCGAACATGGTATGGTGGTAGGTATCCTTGCCCACTTCCTCCAAATCGTTATGCTTACCGCTTACCCGAAGACACTTTTGGGTATCGGTGACCCTTTTGGATTTTGGAACGGTGTTTCCCAAGAAAAACTCCTTGAACTGGTTCATGCCGGCATTGGTGAACATCAAAGTGGGGTCGTTCTTCATCACCATGGGTGCAGAAGGTACTATTTTATGGTTCTTCTCTTTGAAAAAGTTTAAAAATTGGGTTCTAACTTCTTGGGATGTCATTGCAATTGCTAGGGTTTTCTTAAATTTAACACTTTAAGCAAAACAATTTTTATATTTGCTTGTTTTGATAAAAAGAGTGAGCAAAAATAGGATAAAATCCCTTCATGTCTAAAGTTAAGTACTATTACGACCCGGATACGCTTTCCTATAGAAAGATCGAACCAAAGAAATCCAAAAAATACAGGAATCTTTTTCTGTTTCTTTTGGCATCTGCCCTGTTTGGTTTTTTAGGCCTTACCATTCTATTGAATACCCGTTGGGTGAACACTCCCAAAGAGCTTTCGTTGGAACGTGAAGTTCGCAATTATGAGCTCCAATATGAAATATTGGGTAAGAAAATGGAACAGATGGAACAGGTTCTTGCCAATATTGAAGATCGCGACAACAATATCTACCGCTTGTATTTTGAGGCCAACCCTATCCCTGAGGAACAACGCAGGGCTGGTTTTGGTGGGGTAAACCGATACAAATCCCTAGAGGGTTTCAACAATTCTGAAATCATCATAGATGCATCCAAGCGTTTGGATATCATCCAGAAACAGATGGTAATCCAATCCAAGTCTTTGGATGAAATTGCCAAATTGGCCGAGGAGAAAGAAAAACTTTTGGCTGCCATTCCCGCCATTCAGCCTGTAAGCAACGAAAAACTTACCCGAATGGCCTCTGGTTTCGGATGGCGTTCGGACCCATTCACCAAAGCCAGAAAAATGCACTGGGGCATGGATTTCACCGCTCCGCGAGGCACACCTATCTATGCTTCTGGAGATGGAAAAGTCACTCGGGCGGACAATAGGTCTTCCGGTTATGGAAAACACATCAGAATAGACCATGGATATGGTTATGTATCCCTATATGCGCACTTGAGCAAGTACAACGTAACCGTGGGTCAAAAAGTAAAGCGGGGAGATCTCATTGGTTTTGTAGGAAACACAGGGCGGTCCGAAGCGCCGCATTTGCATTATGAGATCTTTAAGGACGGGGAGCGCATCAACCCCATTAACTTCTACTATGGAAGTTTAACGGCTGAAGAGTTTGACAATATGCTCAAGTTTGCCAACCAAGAGAACCAATCCCTGGATTAATGCACGTAGAACTTCCCGAAAAACGATACTATGGCATTGGCGAGGTGGCCAAGGCATTTGGGGTGAACACTTCCCTTATCCGTTTTTGGGAGAAAGAGTTTGACGTACTTCAACCCAAAAAAAATGCCAAAGGCAACCGCAAGTTTACTCCACAGGACATCCACAACTTGCAATTGATTTATCATTTGGTCAAGGAACGTGGTTTTACCTTGGAGGGTGCCAAAATCCATTTAAAGGAAGAGAAGCAAAAGACACTTTCCACCTTTGAGGTCATCCAAAAGTTGCAAAAGGTAAAGGCCGAGCTCATAAAAATCAAAGAACAACTATAACACTAAACCATAG
>JAUICT010000250.1 GCA_030429325.1 Bacteroidia bacterium | reverse complement strand
TGCATTCGCATGGGTTGGACATGACCACAAGGGGGAGGGGAGTCTCCGTAATATTTGGGGATGGTGCCGGAGCAGCGGTGCTCACCCGGGAAGAAGACACAACCAAAGGGATTTTATCATCGCACCTACATTCAGAAGGACAACATGCCGAGGAGCTTTCACTCATTGCACCTGGAATGGGAAAACGTTGGGTAACCGATATTCTGGAAGATGTAGACTCAGGGGAAGAGGATACCTCTTATTTTCCGTACATGAACGGACAATTTGTCTTCAAGAATGCTGTGGTCCGTTTTAGTGAAGTAATCATGGAAGGGTTGGGAGCGAACCATTTGAGTCCGCAGGATATTGATATGCTGATTCCCCATCAGGCCAATCTGCGTATTTCACAGTTTATTCAAAAGAAGTTCGGACTTTCCGATGATCAAGTATTCAACAACATCATGAGCTATGGGAATACCACGGCGGCTTCCATTCCCATTGCCTTGACCGAAGCTTGGGAACAAGGGAAGGTCAAAGAAGGCGATTTGGTAGTCTTGGCCGCATTTGGGAGCGGTTTTACCTGGGGAAGCGTAATCATTAGATGGTAGGGATTCTATCCAAATATGCATAAAAATAAAAACCCCGATCTTTCCAGACCGGGGTTTTTTATTGATACCTCTTGCAATATTAACCAACCAACACTTTTTTGCCGAGTATATCAATTTTTGATTATAGAATGCCTCCACCAGTTTCTTTGGTTCGGTCGTCTCTTCTTTTACGTTGTTTGGCGCGGTTTTTTCCACTTCCAAAGCGATAGGACAAGCCTACATATACGTTGTTGCTTTCCCAATTGAATCCTCCTTCTTGTAAATATGGGCGTTCCCCATCAAAAGCAAAGCGCATGGTGTTGAAAATGTCGTTGTAGTTTACACTTATGGTACCTTTGCCCTCATCAAAACTATATCGCGCTCCAAGATTCACAAAATACATGGGCTCCACCTCAAATTGTATGTTTCTGTTTTTACCGCGATAAAATCCAAAGGCTTGTAGGGTAAGTTTTTTGGTCACGGTAAAGCTATTGTTCATTCGTAGGTTCCATGCGGTGTTGTCCACTTCCACATCTTCAACTACGATATCGTCCTCGGATGGATCGGCAATGTTACCTGGAATGCTCTCCGTGATACCTCGATTGGTTTGGGAGAAAATATCGAAACTACCATTGATATTCCACCATTTTGTAGGCCTATAGTTGGTTGAAAACTCAAATCCATATGCGGAAGTCTCATCAAAATTATCGAAGGTGAGTATGATTTTGTTGAAGTCCAGCCGGTCTACAAAAACCGCTCTGTTGATCTCATCCTTGATGCTACGGTAAAACACACCTCCGGTTATGCTACCATTTTTAATGCGGCGGGTATAATTGGCCTCATAGGAACTGGTGAACTGAGGCACCAAGTTTGGATTTCCAAAAGAGGATATCAACGGAGTGGCAAACTCCCTAATGGGGTTCACTTGCTGTAGCCCGGGACGATCCACACGTCTGCTGTAGCTTAGTTGTAACTGGTCCTTTTCATTGGGAGTATACGTTACAAAGGCGGAAGGGTATATTTCGGTATACTTATCGGTAAAGGCTCTTACGCTATTGGTATCTGCCTGAACCTCCACATCTTCTATACGTACGCCCATTTGATACGACCACTTCTTGTAATTCTGACCGAAAGTGGCATAGGCCGAGTAGATATCCATACCGTACACAAAGTTGGTATTGGGGGTTGGTACCAAAACACCGTTTGAGTTAAAGGAAGAACCTGTTGAAGCATAGTCCACATCAGTTTCAAAGTTTCTGGCCTCCAAGCCAATTTCCAATTTTGAGATACTGTCCAGCGGATTTACATAGTCCAAGTTGGCAATGGTCTGGTCCCTTTTGGTATCCACAAAATCCATGTAGTTTGGATATAGTGAGGCGCCCACTGATCTAAAATTGGCATCTTGGTTGTTTTCAAAGCGGTTATGGTCCACCTCCAGTTCAATATTATGTCCCTCTTTGGCAAAATCCAATTTGTAGTTAAAGTTGTACTGTTCGCTTCGGTTGTCCGAAACATCGTTGAAAAATTGGGTTACATTGCGGGATGCATCTGTGTTATAGGTTACCTCGGTGATGCCCCTTCCATCACCTTCAAAAATGTTTTGGTTGGTGAAAACGGAAATGGTATTTTTTTCATTAAGGTAGAAATCGACCCCCAATTTATACAAGTGGGACTTGTTGTTGTTGAAGAAATCGAAATCTTGCAATGAGTTTTCTTCCAATCTGAAGATATTTCCATTGTTTACATACTTGCCTATGTTGTTGCCATAATTTCCATAAAAGTTGAACTTCCCGTTTCTGTAGTTCAAATCAACAGAACTGTTGAATTTGGCTTCAATTCCTTTGGTAAGCCCCAAGTTAACATTTCCATTGAACCCAATATTGGCGTTTCTGTGAAGCACAATATTGATGATGCCACTCATACCCTCGGGATTGTACTTGGCCGATGGATTGGTGATCAATTCAATGGACTTAATGGAGGTTGATGGGATTTGACGCAGCAATTGCGCAACGGGTACATTGGATAGTTTTCCATCTACCATTACCCGAACATTGGAGTTCCCACGAAGGGTAATATCTCCAGTCTGCGCATCTACGTTTACAGATGGAATGTTGTTCATAATGTCTGAAGCTGTGGCACCGGCCGTGGTCAAGTCTTTTCCCACATTAATGACCTTTCTGTCCACACGTTGTTCAATGGTGGTGCGTTCTCCAACCAACTCCACTTCATCCAATTCCTCGGTGTTCTCCATTAGGGTAATGGTGCCCAAGTTCAGATTTCGGTTGTTTTTGTTGATGACCAAGATTTCCGAGTGGGTCTTGTATCCAATAAACTGTACTTCCAGTAAAAAAGAGCCATCAGGCAGTTTCTTTATTTCAAAGGTGCCATCATCGTTGGTGATACCCCCGGTGATCGTTTCAGAACCATCTTCGGATTTTATAACTACTGCGGCATAGGCCACAGGTTGTTGAAGTGCATTGTCGATGACCGTCCCCGATATGGAGCCTAATGCCTCTTCTACTTCTAAAGGGTTTGCAAATAATTTAGTTGAGTGTGCACTGCATAAAAGCAATGCAAAAAGTAAGACTACTTTTTTCATGAGCTGTTCGTTTTTTGATTAGATTGACGATGATACCTACAAGACGTATTGTAGATGGGAATGTTACATGTAGAAATAATTTTAACATTATTTAACAAGGCGTGAACGGGCTCAATGTAAGCGAAGATCTTTGAAGCAGACTAACATGATGATGAAAAAAAGAAACCCTGACATATTCAACCGAAGTTGACTGCCAGGGTTTTAACATTGATAAGCTATACTAAACACTAACCATTAACTATAAAAAATACAGTCTTACCAATGAAAGATTTTATCTATACAATAGACGTGTTTTTTTGTAAAAAGTTTCAATATTTAACGCAGTTTAACACATAAATTAACAAATGGGCCAAACACTTGTCATGGGGGCTTCTACAAACCCTGGAAGATACAGTAATATAGCAATTCGTAGATTGGTTGAGAACAACGTGGAAACAACCGCATTCGGAATTAGTGGGGGAACTGTATCAGGAGTGCAAATTAAAGATAACTTGAGTGATTTTCAAAATGTTGAGACCATAACCTTGTATTTAAACCCCAAAAGGCAAAAAGAGTACTACCAAAAAATTTTGGACATCAAACCTAAGCGGGTCATATTTAATCCAGGTACGGAAAATCCTGAATTTCAAGAAATCTTGACCCAGGCCGGCATTGAAGTTGAGGTAGCTTGTACTTTGGTGCTTCTTGCTACTGGGCAGTATTAGGGATGGTTTCTCTCGTTCTGATCAACCATAGCCCGATAAATGTCAAAAGTCCGTTCAGAGGCAACAATTCATAGCCAACGATGTATCCGCCCAAATAGTCGGCAGGGATGTTGGCCACAAGTACAATAATGGTCACTGAAAGTAAGGCGACAATCCACACATAGGCATCTTTTACCTTGTGTTTGGTGAAAATACCAAAGGCAAAGAGGCCCAATAGAGGTCCGTAGGTATATCCCGCAACAGTCAGAAGACTATCGATTACATTGCTGCTCAGGATGTACTTAAAGGCAATGATCACCAGTACCAACAAAATGCTCATGGCTATATGGGTTTGTTTCCTGACTTTCTTTTGTTCGGCCTCGGTTTTTTTCTCAACATTTAAAAAATCAACACAAAAGGAAGTGGTCAGCGAGGTAAGCGCACTATCGGCACTACTGTAGGCGGCGGCAATAAGTCCCAGCATAAAGGTAACCGCAAGGGCAAGGCCCAATCCGCCGTTCAGTGCGATTTCAGGAAACAACAAATCCGTTTTTGGTGTACCGTCCATAAGCGGTATGGAAATGGACTCCCGTTGGGCATAAATAAAAAGAAGGGCCCCAAGAAGC
>JAUICT010000249.1 GCA_030429325.1 Bacteroidia bacterium | reverse complement strand
GAACTTGTTAAAGGAGAAGACTGGTTGTTTTATCGCATATCCTTCCAATTTTGGTTCAAACGTAAAGTCTTTCACCTTCTTTTCCCTTAGCATTACCTTGGTGGCATAATTCACATAGGGTTCCCCATAGGCCTTGGCAATAAATGGAACGGTTCTGGATGCTCTTGGGTTTGCCTCAATGATGTACACAATGTCATCTTTGATGGCAAATTGTATATTGATCAACCCTACGGTGTTCAGGGCCAAAGCAATCTTCTTGGTGTGGTCCTTGATCTGTTGCATTACAAACTCACCCAAGTTAAAGGGGGGTAAAGTGGCATTGGAATCCCCAGAGTGGATCCCGCAAGGCTCTATGTGCTCCATGATACCAATGATATACACATCTTCCCCATCGCAAATTGCATCAGCTTCAGCTTCAATGGCGCCATCCAAATAGTGGTCCAAAAGCAGCTTATTGTTGGGTATGCTTCGAAGCAAATCCACCACATGGGCTTCCAATTCTTCTTTGTTGATCACAATCTTCATTCCTTGCCCTCCCAATACGTAAGATGGCCTTACCAAAAGAGGAAAATTCAATTCATCGGCAAGGGTCAAAGCCTCATCGGCCGTTTCGGCCACGCCAAATCTTGGATAAGGAATGTCGTTCTCTTTCAATAAGGTAGAAAAGCTTCCTCTATCCTCGGCCAAATCCAAGGATTCAAAGCTGGTTCCTATAATATTGATTCCATATTTGTCCAATTTCTCGGCCAATTTCAATGCGGTCTGACCACCCAACTGTACAATGACCCCTTCGGGTTTTTCATGTAGGATGATGTCATAGATATGCTCCCAGAAGACGGGTTCAAAATACAGCTTGTCCGCTGTATCAAAATCCGTGGAAACCGTTTCAGGGTTACAGTTGATCATAATGGTCTCGTAACCACATTCGGCAGCGGCCAAAACCCCGTGTACACAGCAATAATCAAACTCTATTCCTTGCCCAATACGGTTTGGTCCGGAACCTAGTACCACAATTTTCTTTTTATCGGTCACTTCACTATCGTTGGCCACATAACGCTGACCATCGGCAGTTTCGATTTCTTCCTCAAAAGTGGAGTAATAGTAAGGGGTTACCGCCTTGAACTCAGCGGCACAGGTATCCACCAATTTGTACACCCGGTTTATGCTCAAATCCATACGCTTGCTGTGCACCTCACTCTCCCAACAATCCAGCATGTGGGCAATCTGTCTATCGGCAAAACCTTTCTGCTTCGCTTCTAACAACAATGCTTTTGGTAAGCTTTCAATGGTATATTTTGATATCTCCATTTCCAGATAATGTAGCTCTTCGTATTGTTTCAAGAACCACATATCTATTTTGGTGATATCGTGAATGCGTTTCAATGGAATCCCAAGCTGAATGGCATCGTAGATAACAAAAACCCTATCCCAACTGGGTACTCTTAACTTTTCAATGATGGTCTCGTAATCTTTATACCCTTTTCCATCGGCACCCAATCCATTTCGTTTGATTTCCAAAGATTGTGTGGCCTTATGCAAGGCTTCCTGAAAAGAACGTCCAATACCCATTACTTCCCCTACGGACTTCATCTGGAGTCCCAAGGTTCTATCAGAGCCTTCGAACTTATCAAAGTTCCACCTTGGGATTTTTACGATTACATAATCCAAGGTAGGCTCAAACAAGGCCGATGTGGATTGGGTAATCTGGTTGTCCAATTCGTCCAAGGTATAACCAATGGCCAATTTGGCTGCAATTTTCGCAATAGGGTATCCTGTAGCCTTGGAAGCCAAAGCGGATGAACGCGAAACCCTTGGGTTGATCTCAATGGCAATGATGTCTTCCTTCTCATCTGGACTAACGGCAAACTGCACATTACATCCCCCGGCAAAATCCCCAATGCTCCGCATCATGTGGATGGCCATGTCCCTCATGCGCTGGAATGTCTTGTCTGACAAGGTCATTGCCGGTGCCACGGTAATGGAATCCCCGGTATGGATTCCCATGGGGTCCATATTTTCGATGGTACAGATGATCACTACGTTGTCATTCTTGTCGCGGAGCAACTCCAACTCATATTCCTTCCATCCCATCAAGGCCTTATCGATCATTACCTCATGGATGGGCGATACTTCCAGACCATGGCTCAACATGTCGTCAAAATCTTCCGGGTCATATACGATACCCGCCCCTGCCCCTCCAAGGGTAAAAGAAGCCCGGATCACTAAGGGAAAGCCAAACTCCTGTGCAATTTCCTTTCCTTTTAGGAAAGAGGTGGCCGATGCCTGTGGGGGCATTCCCACTCCTATTTTTAGCATGAGTTCCCTAAACTTCTCACGGTCTTCGGTAATGTTGATGGCATCAATGTCCACACCTATGATCTCAACGCCAAAGTCTTCCCAAATGCCTTTTTCATCGGCTTCAATACACAAGTTAAGCGCTGTTTGCCCGCCCATGGTGGGCAGAACGGCATCTACATTGGGGTGGTTCTTTAAAATCTCGATGATTGATTTTGTGGTAAGGGGTTTCAGGTACACATGGTCCGCCATGGAAGGGTCCGTCATGATCGTAGCAGGGTTGCTATTGATCAGAATAGTTTCTATCCCGTCTTCGCGAAGCGACCTAAGTGCTTGGGATCCTGAATAATCAAACTCACATGCCTGGCCAATGATGATAGGGCCAGAACCGATAATCAAAATGGATTTTAAATCTTTTCTCTTTGGCATTCTAAAAAGTGTTACTCGTTTTTGGTTTCAAGTCAAAAAAAAGGTGTTACCTAGAAAAGTAACACCTTTAATTTAAATCTAAAATACTATCATTATTTTTTATGTCTTGGCTCAGAGGAAACCGTTAACTTCTTTCTTCCCTTGGCTCTTCTTCTCGCAAGAACTTTTCTACCATTGGCAGTCGCCATGCGCTCCCTAAAACCATGCTTGTTTCTTCTCTTCCTTTTTGACGGCTGATACGTTCTTTTCATTTCGGAACTCTTTTAATGGATTTTGTTGGTGGAAAGATTGTCTTCCCGAAAAATTCTGGGCGCAAATATACGAAGACTTTTTACTTTGGCAAGTCCTGAAGAAAAATATTTAATTTAGTTTTTACTACTTTTGCCACCTCTTTTAATCCAAAGAAAATCAACTGGAATATGTTCAACAAAAATCTTAAGCTCGTAATAGCCGGTCTCATTATAGCCTATGCCGTATACCAATTTGTGGAAGGATACATTGGCAATGGCATTTCATTGATCCTGCTCTCCTTGGTATTCATCTTTCTGTACTTTAGGAACGAGTTTATCCTTTTGGCCTTCTTGCGTATGCGCAAACAGGATTTGGAAGGCACCCAAAAGTGGTTGGACAAGATCAAGAACCCTGAAGCGGCCCTGATCAAAAAACAACAGGGGTACTTTAACTACCTGCACGGTATCATTTTTTCGCAAAAGAATCTTACCCAGGCCGAAAAACACTTTAAAAAAGCCCTAAAATTGGGATTGACCATGGATTATGATGTAGCCATGGCCAAATTGAGCCTGGCGGGGATTGCCATGCAAAAGCGTAGAAAGCGTGAGGCCACCCAATTATTGCAGGAAGCCAAAAAGCTGGACAAGAACAACATGCTTACCGAGCAAATCAAGATGATGCAACAGCAGATGAAGAAGATCTAAGGGTTCTTCACTTCTTATTTTTCTTTCTTTTTCGTTGGGATGGGCCATCCGTCAATCCAAATGGGGCATTGGTCAATTAGCCTTGTCTACCTTTTTTGATTTTTCTTTTCTTCAAATCAAGTAGCATAACATTCTAAAAAAATGAATCCCTACTTAGATATAAAGAACGGCATTGAAGAAAATAAAAGGAGTCCCTATTTTGGGCGGTATCGTTTATGCTTCGACCAAGTACACCCTTTCAGGGAACCCCTATATGGAAGACTAGTTTTAAAGCTTAAGAGCCCGGAAGAAGCAAGGGTCATCCTCGACTACCTACCTGAACACATCAACTTAATATATTACTTCAAACAAAAAGACATTAGGGAAAACAAATATTGGTTCCTTGATTTTTTTGAGGACGATACCCATTTTGTGGTTTTTGAAATGCTATCGGATGTCAAATATATCGCCCTTGAAAACATTTATTATAGCATAGTGGAACTGGCACCATACCTTGAGGATTGTCATTTTTTTATTTATAGCGCAGGGGATGGTGATGATCGATGGATGGATGAGTATACCATACAAAATGGGCATGTCACCATGAAAAGGAATCATACCAAAATTGAGATACACCTTGGGCGTCTGGACTTTTACATAGAAAAAGCAGAAGAGAGTCCAAATGATATCGACTTCAAAAAATTCACGCTATTTCAGCTATTTGATAGACTATATTTCTGGATGAAAGAAGATTTGAAGAAATATCCAACAAAAGACATCATAAAAATGTCATCCTTGAATGAAAAACACAAACATTATTTAATCAAACTCTACAGTATTGACCAAGAATGCACACATTTTT
>JAUICT010000248.1 GCA_030429325.1 Bacteroidia bacterium | reverse complement strand
ACCTTTTTATACGCAAGTGGTGTAAATGAAGATAGATTCAGGCTGATCAATGGGGATGTGCTTACCGGTAGAAAAACCAATACCGAGGGCTATCTAGGATTTTATAACAATACGGTTACAGCCATTCCGGAAGGAGATGATTATGAGTTTTTTGGATGGAACAAGCCGGTATTCAATAAAATTTCAACGACAAGGGCATTGACTTTCTCGTGGTTGCAGCCCAAAAAGAAATATGATTTAAATACCAATACCAATGGTGAGCACAGGGCTTTTGTGGTCACTGGCCAGTATGAAGAGGTGTTCCCATTGGATATTTACCCAATGCAGTTGCTAAAAGCCTGTATGGTTAAGGATTTGGACGAAATGGAGCAGTTGGGACTTTACGAAGTTGCTCCTGAAGACTTTGCATTGACAGAATTTATATGTATCTCAAAACAACCTCACCAGCAAATAATAAGGGAAGGTTTGGATTTGTTGCAAAAAGAACTTGGATAATATGGGCTTGAAAGAAAAATTACATACGTTCAGAGTAAAGAATCAGGATAAAAAATGGTTTCCTGTTTTTAGTGGGTTCCATACCTTTTTGTTTACTCCCAATGAGACTACCCACAATGGGACGCACATAAAAGGGGCGGATGATCTAAAGCGTACCATGAATACCGTGGTCATGTCACTTGTTCCCTGTTTGATATTTGGAATGTTCAACACCGGATATCAGCACTATTTGGCATTGGGTGAGATTGAGCCCGTTGCAAATGGGTTCTTTAGTGCAGGTTTTTGGACCATGGACAATTTTCTCCTAGGTCTGTGGAAAGTACTTCCGTTGGTGATTGTTTCCTACGGAGTTGGACTTGCTATTGAGTTCTTGTTCTGTGTGATCAAGAAGCATGAGATAGAAGAAGGATATTTGGTCACCGGTATGTTGGTGCCATTGATTGTCCCTGTTGATTTGCCACTTTGGATGTTGGCAGTTGCAGTTGCCTTTGGTGTGGTCATTGGAAAAGAGGTTTTTGGAGGTACGGGGATGAATATCTTGAACCCGGCACTTACCATTCGTGCCTTTTTGTTCTTTGCCTATCCTACTTGGATGAGTGGGGATAAGGTTTGGGTGCACGGAGCCGTGGATACCGCTGGTACAGCCGATGCCATTTCAGGAGAGACTGTGTTGGGATTCTTGGCCCAGGGAAGAACCGCTGAAATGGGATATTCCCTTTCAGATATGTTCCTTGGATTTATACCAGGTTCCATTGGCGAAACATCAACCCTGTTGATTCTGTTGGGAGGACTCTTCTTGGTGTTCTCTAAAATAGCCTCATGGCGTATTATGTTAAGTGCCGTTATAGGTGCTTTGGCAATGGGATTGATCTTTAACGGAATTGTGGATGCTGGTTGGATACCAGAGTACAGCAAGTTCTATGCTTTAATGAGTTTTGAATACTGGCAACACCTCTTGGTGGGAGGTTTGGCCTTTGGTATTGTATTCATGGCCACCGATCCCGTTACAGGTTCACAAACCAACCAAGGGAAATGGATCTACGGATTTTTGATTGGTTTCCTTTCTGTGATGATTCGTGTGTTCAACCCAGGGTACCCAGAAGGTGTCTTCTTGGCTATCTTGTTGATGAACGTTTTTGCTCCTACCATTGATCACTACGTGGTGCGCGGCAACATTAAAAAACGAATGAAGCGATTGAAAACGGCAACCATTTATCCAAAACCATCGGATGAGGTTGATGCATTAAAAACGGAAACAGCGTAAGTGTTATGGCAATGAATACGGAAAAAAATAGCTATACGGTAATTTTTGCAACAATCATGGTGATTGTTGTGGGATCTATACTTGCCTTTTTGGCAACCGGCCTCAAGCCAAGGATCGATGAGAACGAACGCTTTGAAAAACAACAGAACATCCTCTATGCAATGGGTGTTAATCAAAACGAAGGAGATGGTGGCGTGGAGTTCATTCCAACCAACCAAGTAGAAGCAGAGTTTTCCAAGTACATAAAAAAACAACTGGTTGTACAGGGCGACAAGGCCACTGAAAAAGAAGAGGCCTACCTTATCGACATGAAAAAGCAGTTGAGCCAAATTAAGGCAGGAAACAATGCAGAACTCCCATTGCTCATTGGAGAGAAAGACGGAAATGAATTCTACATCATTCCAATGCATGGAAAAGGGCTTTGGGATGCCATTTGGGGATTTATTTCCTTGGATGAGAATATGGTGGTCCAAGGGGTCTATTTTGATCATAAGGGAGAAACACCCGGACTTGGCGCCAACATTAAGCAACGTTTCTTTATGGATGATTTTGTAGGTGAATCCATTTTGGACGGAAACAGGTACGAAGGAATCAGTGTGGCAAAAGGAAACAATGACCCTTTAAACCAAGACAAGGAAGATAATGAAGTAGATGCATTGGCAGGCGCTACCATTACAGGAGATGGCGTTTCGGCAATGATCAAAGAAAGCTTAAAGCTTTACAAACCGTATTTAGAAACTGTTAGAAAGAAATAAAATGGCGCTACTATCTAAAAAAGATGCAAATCTGATATTGGACCCTTTAGCAGACAATAACCCCATCACCATACAAGTATTGGGTATTTGTTCTGCCCTTGCAATCACAGCTGAACTTAAGGCATCCGTGGTGATGGCACTATCAGTATTGTTTGTGATGGGAGTGGGTAACGTGGTCATATCCCTGCTGCGAAATGTAATTCCATCAAAAATTAGGATCATTGTACAATTGGTGGTAGTGGCCACCTTGGTAATTGTGGTGGATCAAGTGCTTAAGGCATTTGCCTATGAATTGAGCAAGACACTTTCCGTGTTTGTTGGCTTGATCATAACCAACTGTATCATCATGGGCCGATTCGAGGCTTTTGCCTTGGGTAATGGACTTTGGAGATCCTTTCTGGATGGAATTGGAAATGCCTTGGGTTACGGTGTTATTTTGATTATCGTAGGGTTTTTTAGGGAACTTTTGGGTTCGGGTACTCTTTTCGGTATCCCGGTCTTAGGAGATCCTGTTGCTAAAACAGGTCTGTATTCCATCGGCTACGAGAACAACGGTTTTATGATCATACCTCCGGCAGCATTGATTGTGGTGGGTATCATCATTTGGGTTCAACGTTCTAGAAATAGGGCATTAATAGAAGAAGCATAAACTAGGATAGTATGTTAGAGCATTTAGAACTATTTTTTAGGTCGATTTTTATAGACAACATGGTATTTGCGGTCTTTTTGGGAATGTGTTCCTACTTGGCCGTATCTAAAAAAGTATCAACTGCTGTTGGTCTGGGAGCCGCCGTAATCTTTGTATTGGGTGTTACTGTTCCCTTGAACTGGCTACTGGATCAATATTTGTTACAAGATGGTGCGTTGGCTTGGTTAGGGCCAGAGTATGCCGATTACGATTTGGGATTCCTTTCCTTCATTCTTTTTATTGCCACTATTGCTACCATGGTACAGTTGGTGGAGATAGTGGTGGAAAAGTTTTCCCCGGCACTCTATAACTCCTTGGGTATCTTTTTACCCTTGATCGCGGTGAACTGTGCCATCTTGGGAGGGTCTTTGTTTATGCAGACCCGTGAAATCCCCAATTTAGGATTGGCCCTTAACTATGGGTTGAGTTCAGGAATTGGATGGTTCTTGGCTATTTTGGCCATTGCCGCCATTCGTGAAAAAATTAGATATTCCAATGTACCTGCGCCATTACGTGGATTGGGAATCACGTTCATCATCACTGGGTTGATGGGAATCGGTTTCCAGAGCTTTGGAGGAATGTTGACCGGCGACAATGAACCGCCTGAACCAACAGAAGCCACAACGGCTAAAACAGACTCCAAAGAAGAAGAGAAAGAAATTAAAAGGGAGATTGAAGACGAAAAAAGAACAGTTTCCTATAACGACGTTATAAACAAATAAAGATGATATTAGCCGCAAGTACCGGAGGTACTATTCTTATTACCGTAGTAGCATTTCTTGTGTTGTTGTTATTGTTGGTGGCCTTGTTGCTGTTCACCAAGGAAAAATTGTCACCTTCCGGTCCCGTGACCATCACCATAAATGGTGAAAAGGAAGTAGAAGTGGCTTCTGGAAGTTCCTTGTTGTCAACACTTGGAAATCAAAAAATATTTTTACCATCAGCTTGTGGTGGAGGTGGAACCTGTATTCAGTGTGAGTGCCATGTACTTTCTGGTGGCGGGGAGGCTTTGCCAACCGAAACACCACACTTTTCCAAAAAGGAACTGGAGCATGGCGCACGATTGGCCTGTCAAGTAAAGGTAAAACAGGACATGGAGATTACCATTCCTGAAGAAGTTTTCGGGATTAAAAAATGGAACGCCAAAGTAGTGCGTAACTACAACGTGGCCTCTTTCATTAAGGAGTTTGTAGTTGAAATTCCAGAAGAGATGAACTACAAGGCTGGAGGATATATTCAAATTGAGATTCCGCCTTGCGAGGTTAAGTACTCGGACATTGATATCACTGCACACCCTGCG
>JAUICT010000247.1 GCA_030429325.1 Bacteroidia bacterium | reverse complement strand
CCCCCCAAAATCTTCCCTGTTTTCCCAAACGGGGTCTCAATAGCATCAAAGGCCACACTTCCAACAATCAGCAATTTGCCCATTCACTAAATTTTGTGCAAATATACGCTTTGATATTCCATATTGGAATCATTGGCAAAGGATTTAAGAAAAAGAAGGGATACGTGCAGGATTAAGTTCAAGTTTAGGCTTCAAGAGCAAACCCAAGTGCAAGTTTGAAAGAGAGAGTTCTTAAATCTAATATCGAACATCTTAGGTCTCATAGGTATCAAGACGTTATTTCCGGCCAAAATCTGCAGGTATTTCTCCCCAAGCCTTGGTTTCCCATTTCACGATGGGCGTAGCATAACGGTTTTTTTTGAGCCAGTCCTCTGCCCGCTCAATAAGTTCAAAAAGAGTGGCGTTTTTGGAACTTTTTTTGAGTTTGGTGCCGCATTTTTTCTTTCGCACCCAGCCAATGGCAATTCGGGAATCGGAATATAGAATACGGTCACTGTTCTGTTTTTTAAGGAAGGCAAGACCGTGCACAAGGGCCAAAAACTCACCCACATTGCTGGTGCCTTCAGCAAAGGGCCCTTGGTGGAACAATACTCTTTTACTTTTGGTGTCCACCCCACGATATTCCATTTTTCCGGGATTTCCGCTTGAAGCGGCATCTACGGCTATGGAGTTGTAGTTGGGGTCGCCAATTTTTAGAAGCTCTTCTGGGGAAAGTTCGGCCTTCCCTTTGGATTTGCCTTTATACTCCAAATAATTTCCATTAAAGGCCTTTTTTGCTTCGGCAAAGGTTGCGAAGGATTTGTATTGAGCGCCCTTGAAACCTTCAATTTGGGCTTTGCAATCGTCCCATGATTCAAAAATACCCGGACGTTTTCCTTTCCAAACTACATAGAACTTTGCCTTTTTTGCCATTATGTAAGGAGTTTTTCTATAACCTTCGGAAAGTGCTCATATTCCAACTGATGTACTTTTTGGGCTATAGCATCGACGTTGTCATCAGGATTGATGGTGGTTCTGGCTTGAAAAATAATGGCACCCTCATCATAATGTTCGTTCACATA
This sequence comes from Bacteroidia bacterium, assembly GCA_030429325.1. Lineage (GTDB taxonomy): Bacteria > Bacteroidota > Bacteroidia > Flavobacteriales > Flavobacteriaceae > Flagellimonas. The sequence goes on along the minus strand of JAUICT010000247.1, from coordinate 3,458 downwards.
ATGGATGGTGATGCCCGTCTCTGTCTCCTGGTTGTCCTTTATTGCTTGGTGAACCCGGTCACCATACATGCCCTTTCCGCCATATTTGGGCAACAAGGCTGGGTGTATATTTATGACTTTATTTGGGTAGGCATCAATAATATTGGAGGGGATTTTCCATAAAAACCCGGCAAGAACGACTAAATCGGCCTGCAATCCTTCAAGAAATTGTACTACGGTTTGAGAGCCTGTAAATGCTGCCCTGTTAAAGTAGAATCCGGGGATGTTCAGCCTATCGCACCGCTCCAGTACTTTTGCTGTGCCCTTATTGGTAAGCACGGCGGAAACCTCTATACTTGGGCTTTCCTTGAAGTATTTTATTATGTTTTCTGCATTTGACCCGCTGCCGGATGCCAATATAACTATTCGTTTCATTGGTAAGGAATGGAAGGGATTTTCGATTAACTTTACAGGGCTAAAGTAGTGTACTGATATTAAAGATGCTTAATTTCGGTTACATTTTATCGACAAATGGTGTATTTAAACCAAAGTTTTTTATTTTTGCCAACGATTAAATTTTTAAAACCACTATAATTATGTCAGACATTGCATCAAGAGTAAAGGCTATCATCGTTGATAAACTGGGTGTAGATGAGAATGAAGTTGTAGCTGAAGCTAGCTTTACCAACGATTTAGGAGCGGATTCCTTGGACACTGTTGAGCTTATCATGGAGTTTGAGAAAGAATTTGATATTCAAATCCCTGACGATCAAGCAGAAAACATTGCAACTGTTGGTCAAGCCATTAGCTACATAGAAGAAGCGAAGTAATTACATGATATATTACTAAAGAGTATAAATTATCCATGTGGTGTTCATCGCATGGATAATTTTTTTATAATTTAGGTTCTAAAGGGTAAAAAATAGTTCAATGCAGTTAAAGCGAGTAGTGGTTACCGGAATGGGGGCGTTGACCCCCATAGGCAACAATTTGGAAGCTTATTGGGAAGGACTACGAACCGGTAAGAGTGGTTCTGCCCCCATAACATATTTCGATACCGAGAAGTTCAAGACAAGTTTCGCCTGTGAGCTCAAAGGGTACAATCCAGAGGATTTCTTTGATAGAAAGGAAGCCCGAAAATTGGATAGGTTTGCCCAATATGCCCTTGTCTCTTCAGATGAGGCCATAGCTGATTCAGGGATAGATTTGGATAATGTGGACAAATTTAGGGTCGGTGTTGTATGGGGAGCCGGAATTGGCGGTTTGGAAACCTTCCAGAATGAAGTGATTGGCTATGCCAATGGCGATGGAACCCCAAGATTCAATCCGTTCTTTATTCCTAAGATGATTGCGGACATTGCTCCGGGAAACATCTCCATAAAGCATGGGTTCATGGGGCCTAACTATACCACGGTATCCGCATGTGCTTCTTCGGCCAATGCCATGATCGATGCACTCAATTATATTAGATTGGGCCATTGCGATGTCATTGTAACCGGAGGAAGCGAAGCAGCGGTGACCATTGCCGGTATGGGAGGATTCAACGCCATGCACGCTTTGTCCACAAGAAATGATAGCCCGGAGACAGCATCAAGACCATTTGATGCCACCCGTGACGGATTTGTACTTGGTGAAGGCGCTGGCGCCCTTATTTTGGAAGAGTACGAGCATGCCAAGGCCAGAGGTGCAAAAATCTATGCGGAGGTATTGGGCGGCGGACTTTCCAGTGATGCCTATCACATGACGGCACCACACCCTGAAGGAATAGGCGTGGTAAAGGTGATGGAGAACTGTTTGGAAAATGCCGGACTCAAACCAGAAGATGTGGATGCCATCAATACCCACGGGACCTCTACACCTTTGGGAGATGTAGCAGAGCTAAAGGCAATATCCAAAGTATTTGGAGACCATGCAACCAAGATCAACATTAACTCCACCAAGTCCATGACAGGGCATTTGTTGGGGGCGGCAGGGGCCATTGAGGCCATTGCGTCTATCTTGGCCATGGAACACAGCTTGGTTCCGCCAACGATCAACCATAGCGTTGTAGATGAACAAATCGACCCATCGTTCAATCTGACCTTGAACAAGGCACAGAAGAGAGAGGTTAATGTGGCCATGAGCAACACTTTCGGGTTTGGAGGTCACAATGCATGTATTTTGTTTAAAAAAATAGGGTAGTTTCCAGATGAAATTCACCTCCAAAATATTCAATTCCCATCCAGACTCGGATGGGGATTTTTTTTTGGGGATTAAAAAAATCCTCGGATTTAAACCCAAGGACATAGAAATTTATAAAAAGGCGTTCCTTCATAGATCTATGAACAAAAAGGATGCGGATGGAAACCCCATGAATTATGAACGTCTGGAGTTTTTAGGGGATGCCATGTTGGGAACCATCATTTCAAAGCATTTGTTCAATGAGGTTCCGGAAGGGGATGAAGGCTATCTTACCAAAATGCGATCTAAAGTGGTAAGTAGAAAGCACTTGAACGAATTGGGCAAGGATTTGGAACTTTTGCAGTTTGTGGAAAGTAGGATTCCCAAGTCCCATTTTGGAGAAAACATACACGGGAATGTGTTCGAAGCGTTGGTTGGAGCCATATATCTAGATCGGGGATATTCATATTGCGAAAAGTTTATCAATGAACGGGTTATTGATCCTTATGTAGATATTGATCAGTTGGAAGGAAAGGTGATCAGCTACAAGAGTTTGGTCATTGAATGGTGCCAAAAACAAAAAAAGCCGTTCCACTATAATGTATATGAGGACACGGGAAATGACGAGTTGAAACACTTTGCCGTAAAACTTACCATTGGCGATAGAATTTTGGCAAAAGCAAGGGCCACTTCCAAAAAAAAGGCTGAAGAAAAGGCATCTAAAAGAGCCTATTTTGCACTTCAGAACAAAATTGAAAATCAACAAGATTAAATAAAAGTAAACTCAAACGTTTTCGTTTGGTTTATAAGCGTATTGTGCCGTTTCAGCTAGGCAATCAAAGGGATTAAGAGTATATTTACATTTCGTGTTAAAGGCATGTTGACAACACACAGGATATCGGCAGACTTTTTTGATGACAGTTTTGGGCTTATAGCCATACACAGTAATTTAGAAGATTACGCCATGGCTTATGGCATAAATTCCAATTGTTCGCTGTATCTGAAAAGAATGGGAAACGATCTTCGTTTGGACGAAAGTTTCTTTTTTTCCGTATTTGATTGGGAGGATGAAATCAACGATGTATACTGGACGTTGATATCCAATTCATGTACCATAGTGGAAACGGTTCAATCAGATGGGTTATTTGGAAATGATTCTTCCTATAGAACCAACCATTTGGTGAAGGAACGCAAAGAAGTTGACTATTTTCTTAAGGTCGATGGCGCAGATGAAGCCACCTTGGAACAAAAGGTCAAGGCCATCAATAAAATAACAAAGGTAGTTACAGCTTATCCAGTAGAAGCACATACCTTAAAAT
>JAUICT010000246.1 GCA_030429325.1 Bacteroidia bacterium | reverse complement strand
TCCGGAGCATACCACAATACGGGGGAAGGAGGTCTATCCCCATATCACAAACAGGGTGGTGATGTTATTTTTCATTTTGGCACAGGATATTTTGGAGTAAGATCAAGAGATGGTAACTTCTCTATGGAAAAGCTGAAAATACTGGTTGATGAAAACCCTTGCATAAAAGGAGTGGAAATAAAGCTTTCGCAAGGAGCCAAGCCTGGAAAAGGTGGAGTTTTGCCTGGTGCTAAAATAACCCATGAAATTGCCGAGATACGAGGTGTTGAAGTGGGCAAAGATGTGCTTTCCCCTTCAACCCACAAGGCTTTTGGTTCTATCCCAGAGCTTTTAGAACTCATAGAATCCATTGCCGAGGAAACCGGGCTGCCCGTGGGCATCAAGGGTGCTGTGGGAAAACTGGACCAATGGGAAGAATTGGCCGATTTGATGAAAAAATCGGGAAAGGGACCTGACTTCATTACCATAGATGGCGGTGAAGGTGGAACCGGTGCCGCTCCCCCAAGTTTTGCAGACCATGTTTCGCTTCCATGGACTTATGGTTTCTCATCAGTCTATAGACTTTTTGCAGACCGTGGATTAACGGAAAGAGTGGTTTTCATAGGAAGTGGAAAACTGGGATTTCCTGCCAAGGCGGCCATGGCCTTTGCCATGGGTGTAGATTGCATCAATGTAGCCCGGGAAGCCATGATGAGCATAGGCTGTATACAAGCGCAGGTATGCCATACCAATCGTTGCCCCGCGGGTGTCGCCACCCAGAACAAATGGCTCCAGAACGGTATTGATGTGCCTTTAAAGTCTGACCGATTGGCCCAATATTTCAAGACCTTCAGAAAGGAATTTTTGGAAATTACCCATGCAGCCGGTTACGAACACCCTTGCCAATTTACCATGAACGATATCCAAGTAAACGTGGATGACGATTACCTGAGCAGTGATCTCGAAGCCGTGTACCGTTATAAAAAAGTGGTGGTCCCGTTCGAGTCCATGCAAAGTCTATATGAATGTTCTCATTTGGGAGGACGACCAATTTTGAAAAAAACATCCTAATTTAGCAGTCGATTAAAAAAGACCAATACACATACCACACATGAAAAAAAAGTTACCCCTTATTGTATTCTTAGCCATGACCGCAACTATGTTTTCGCAAAGAAAGAGCGATCTTTTGGCCGAGATTGAAAGTCTAAAATCCCAAATATCAAGTGTTGAGCAGGATTTGGCCAAGGCCAAGCGCGAAATATCCTCGAGTAAAGCCAAAGCCGAAACTTTGGAAGTGGAAAATGTGGGCCTTAGGGATGCCAATGCGACCCTTTTGGGCAACTTGAGTAACTTTTCGGAGCTTTCAAAACAAAATTCGGAAAATGTAAACCGTGCCATGGCCGCCTTGGCCAGAAAAGAAAAACAGCTTAGCGGTATAAACGATATGATATCGGCAAACGATTCCACTGCTATTGTTTCCCTTACCCGAATTAAACAAACCTTGGGCGAAAATGCCAATGTTGGTGTTGGCGATGGGGTAATCGTGATTTCCAATAGCCTAAGCAGTCTTTTTGGCTCTGACACCTCCACCACCCTAACCGATGCTGGTAAAGCATGGCTGGCCAACGTATCCAAGGTAATTTTGGCCAACCCCTCTTTTAAAACCGAAATTGAAGGGCTCAATATTACAGGGGAATTTGGCCCTACTTATGACCAAGCAATCTCCGTTTCCAAAGAGTTGGTAACAGTGTTGGGCGTTCCTAGCAGCAGTATCCAAGTTTCTGCCAAAGACGGTAACTTCAAGGAAGGTATCAATATTAAATTACAACCAGATTACAAAGGTTTTTACGCCAAGGCCAAAGAAAGTGCCAAAGCCACCCAATAATATGGGAAGATAGATACTTTTTAAAAGTTTGGTGCGTTCTTGTTCTGTAAAATCAACAAAAACCAAACTGTCTTATGAGTGGAGATGATATCCTTCAGCTTTTTGCCTATTTATTACCTGCCGTTGTAACCGGGGTCGTTGCCTTTTATTTTTTTAGGTTGCATACCCGCAATGAAGATGGCCGTAGACGATTTCTTTTGCACAAAGATTCCCAAAAAGATACTTTGCCTGTACGCTTACAGGCGTATGAGCGAATGGTACTTTTTTTGGAACGGATAGCTATAAACAGTTTGGTGGTCCGGGTGGCACCAAAGGGGAAAAACAAGAGTGATTACGAAAATTTGCTCATCAAACAGATTGAAACCGAATTTGAGCACAACCTATCGCAGCAGATATACATGAGCGATGAATGCTGGAACATCATCAAAGCGGCAAAAAATGCCACCATACAAATCATTCGTTCTGCTGGGATGAGCGAAACCGATTCTCCGGACAAGTTACGGGAAGACATCCTTAATCAGACCATGGAAAAACAATCCCCGTCCAACACGGCATTGGCTTTTGTAAAAAAAGAAGTCAGTGAATTATGGGATTGATCTATTCCTGAAGTTCGGGATTGATTGGGCTTGTCTCTTCGTTTTTGTTCTTGGCATACAGATACCCTCTTTTCCACCACAAGGTCATCCGTTCTTTGTTGAAGATGAGCGAATTGGTCGTTAGAACCGTAGGTGTGTAATAAAAGTTGATGATGGCATCCCGCTGGTTGGCCACGAGTTTCCCTATCCTGATATTTTGATTTTCTATCCTATCCAACATAAAACCGAAGATAGTGGTAATCAAGTCGAAAGGATTTTTTGAGGACATCCGGTTCAGATAATTCACCTCGGTGTGCAAGACCACTACATCAACCTCAGTTGCGCCACGACTTAGTGCTTCCTCTATGGGGACCAAACTGCCAAGACCCCCGTCGGCATATTCGCAGCCATCTTTTTTGACCAAGCTCATGAATGGCGTATAATTGGATGAAATCCAGACCCAATCACAAAACTCATCATAGGTACACTCGTTGATGGATTTGTATTCTACCTGGTTCAAGGACAAATTGGAAACCGTGACCACAACATCCATATCGCCTTCCTTCAATTCTTCGAACTCCTCCTTGGTTATGGACTCCCTAATCAATTTCCTTAGGTTTTCACTTTCCCCAAAAGTTTTCTTTCCCCGGATAAAATTTTTTACCACATTCCAGTGGTTGATGGCTATAATCTCTACACCATGCTTTTTTTTGATAAGAAAAGGACAATTGTTAAAAATACTGTCTTGATCAACGGACGAATAGATTTCCTTGATTTTATCAAGCTTGTTGAGTGCCAAATGGGAAATCAGTAGGCTTCCCGTAGATGTACCCACAAAAATATCGTACTTGTGTTGGGCTTCCTGAATCAAAAACTGCGCAACACCACCTGCAAAGGCCCCTTTGCTTCCTCCTCCCGAAATAACCAATGCCCTCATTTGCCCAAAGTTTTATCCAAATATTGTTGTTCTTCTTGGTTTAACAAAGGATAAAGTGCTTTTAACCTTGCCATGTTGCCCTCACTTTTCAAAAACTCCTTCAACATGTTCCGAGACGATTTTTTAAAGTGCCATACGTGATGCCCACACGCCTCAATCAAGTTCCGCAACGTTTCATCATTAAAACCACCGATACTTTTCAAATATTGAAAAGCCAACAACCGAACCTCAAAATGATAATTGGAATTTGTATATGAACTCAATTCCTTGAAAAGCGCTGGTTTTGATTCCATTCGGTATTCCGGGGTCACCAAGGCCAGTGTCAACCATAGCAAACGAATATTTTTGTTTGGAAATCCAATAATGCCATCGATTTTATCCAGATATTTTGCTTGCTCTTCCGGAAAATCTGTCCAAAGTCTATACAAAACAGGCTCCAAGGTCGCATAGCTCTTATCGTTCAGTAAGATTTCAAAATCCTTTTGCAACGCTGCATCTACATTGGGCAAGGTAAGTGCCACGGCTTGGCGAACTTTTGTATCCTGCGTCTGCAAGATTTTAGAAATGAAACTGGCGGGCAATTCAACCCCATAATCCAAAATCAAACGATGTTTTAGCTGGCTGGACTGTAAAGTGGTCCAATGGTGCGTTAAGATTGTAGCAGCTTCGGCCTTAGATTCCCCAATACTATCCTTAATTTTAAAATAGGTTTTAATGGAGGGGCTTTTTTCCATTAAAAAGGTCTTTATCTGATCAAATGGAAAGTCAGAATCTTGCAACCACGTATTCTCAAAATCGGCAAGATTCATCCCAGAAGCTTTTTCCATTTCCCACATAAAATCAGGTATGGTCACATTCTGAAAAGCATATTTGGTCAAATAATTCTTTATCCCTTGTCTAAAACTGGCATGCCCTACCCTGTCTTGCAGCATGACCAATGCCCAGGCTCCTTTTTCATAAAAGGTAAGGCTCCCTGCCCCAGAGTTGGTAAGTTCCTCCCCACTGCCATCTTGTGAAAAACGCTCCAAGGCCTCTGCGGTTCCCAACAAATGCCAGTAAAAATATTCTTCTCCAAAAATGTCCTTTTCCGCCAAGTACGCATAGAATGTAGCAAACCCCTCATGCAACCAATGATGACTTCCGCTCTCC
>JAUICT010000245.1 GCA_030429325.1 Bacteroidia bacterium | reverse complement strand
GATGGATTGTATGCGGGGATCGCAGAATTCCACTACCTCACCTGTGTCGGTTAAGATAACATGATCGTGTTGACGATCAAAATAGGATTTTTCATATTGTGCCTGGCTCTTCCCAAACTGATGTTTACGAACCAATTTGCACTCCAACAACAATTCTATGGTATTGTAAAGTGTGGCACGACTTACCCTGTAGTTTTTGGTTTTCATTTTAATGTAAAGCGATTCTACATCAAAATGGTCGTCACTTTCATAAATCTCCTGTAAAATGGCGTAGCGCTCAGGTGTTTTACGATGTCCCTTTTCCTCAAGGAAGGCAGTGAACACATTCTTTACGATTTCCTGATTTTTGTTGTTCCCCATGGCTTTCTCTACCTATGCTAATGTACAAAGGTACAGCTAAAAATTAAATTCTGGTCACTTTATCTATTCCCTCTACCCGCTTTAGATTATCCATTAGCTTTTTAAGGATATTGTTGTTTTTTACAACCAAGGTGATCTTTCCGGTAAACGTGCCCCCGTCCGCATTAAAGTTTAGGTTTCTCATGTTCACATGCATATTGTCCGAAATGATTCGGGTAATATCATTGACCAATCCCAAATTATCGATACCGGCCAATTTAATGTCAACCGAAAACTCCTCTTGGGTGGAATCTATCCACTTGGCACTCATGATCCGATAGGCGTAGTTGGATTGCATGGAAATGGCGTTTGGACAATTCTTTTTGTGCACTTTTATACCATCGTTTACGCTGACAAAACCAAAAACATCATCACCGGGAATTGGATTACAGCATTGCGATAATTTGTAATTCAATTTTTCTTCCTCCTTTCCAAATACGAGCATGTCGTACTTGGTGGTAATTTCATCCCTATCGATGTCCTTTGGCGCCGGGGTTCGTCGAATCCTGTTTTTGAAGAAATTAAGGAAGGCGTTATGATAGGATGAGGCAAAATCCTTCAACTTATCATTGTCAATGACCCCAATGCCCACACGATAGAATAGGTCAAGGCTGGTCTTTAACTTAAAATAGGTGACCAGTTTGTTTACGGTATCCTCGTTGAGGTTTATTTTTTGGGATTTCAACTTCCTTCGAAGGATTTCCTTTCCTTCGGCAGCTATGTTCTTTTTTTCCTCACCCAAAGAGGATTTTATCTTGGAACGTGCCCTGGCCGTCTGCGTATAATCCAACCATGTTTGGGTAGGTTTGGCACTTTCTGAGGTAATGATCTCCACTTGGTCGCCACTCTTGAGTTCGGTTCCCAGGGGTACAAGTTTTCCATTTACACGGGCCCCGCGTGTTTTCATACCTATTTCGGTATGGATGTGAAAGGCGAAATCCAAAGCAGTGGCTCCTTTTGGCATAGACTTAAGATCTCCCTTTGGTGTAAAGACGAAAATTTCCTTGGAATATAGATTGAGTTTAAACTCTTCCACAAAATCCACGGCATTTCCGTTAGCACTTTCCAAAGCTTCTTGAAGTCGGTTCAACCACCCTTCGATACCTTGTTCTTTCTGATCTCCGTGCTTGTATTTAAAGTGGGCGGCATACCCTTTCTCTGCAATTTCGTGCATTCGTTCACTTCGGATCTGTACTTCAACCCATTTTCCCTTGGGTCCCATAACGGTGATATGCAGCGCCTCGTATCCCGTAGATTTTGGAGAGGTGATCCAGTCTCGGAGCCGAACAGGGTTGGGAGTGAAGTGATCGGTAACAATGGAATAGATCTTCCAGGCCAGAAACTTTTCGTTTTTGCGGTCCGATTTGTATATGATCCGAATGGCAAACTTGTCGTATACTTCATCAAAGGAGACATTTTGGGCCTTCATTTTTCTTCGGATGGAGAAAATGGATTTCATACGCCCTTTAATGTGATAATTGAGACCTTCCTTATCCAAGGAATTTCGGATTACATTGGAGAAATCCTCGATATAGGCCATTTGATCCTCCTCAGAATCCTCTATCTTGGCCTGAATGTCCTTGTACACTTCTGGTTCGGTATACTTTAGGGCCAGATCCTCAAGATGGGTCTTGATGTTGTACAGCCCAATCCTATGGGCCAATGGGGCATAGATATAAAGCGTTTCCGAAGCAATCTTCACCTGTTTGTGCTCGGGCATGGAATCCATGGTGAGCATGTTGTGGTACCGATCCGCTATTTTGATGATGATTACCCGGACATCATCGTGGAGGGTCAGCAGCATTTTCCGGAAGTTTTCCGCTTGCTGACTGATATCCATGTCTTTTTTAAGGTGCGCTATCTTGGTAAGTCCGTCTACAATACGGGCCACAGTTTCTCCGAACATACGCTCAATATCTGCCAAGGTATAGGGGGTGTCCTCAACTACGTCATGGAGCAGGGCAGAAGCAATGGAAACAGCATCCAGGCCAATTTTGGAAGCCACGATTTTGGCCACGGCGATAGGATGGAAGATGTAGGCTTCACCAGATTTTCGGCGTTGTTCCTTATGGGCATCTACGGCAACGTCAAAGGCAGAGCGTATCAACTTCTTGTCCTCATCGGTCAAGGTTTGATAGCTGATGCGAAGCAATTCTTTATACTGCTTGGCAATCTCTTTGTTCTCTTTTTCAATAGCAGCCTCCGTCATAGTATATTAAAGTTAGCACAAACTTTACAGGTAAACAACAAAAACTATGCCTTTAAGTTTCTGATTCGTTCTACCAAAGGGGGGTGGGAATAGTGTACAAAAACGTAGGCGGGATGCGGGGTCAGATTACTCAGATTGTTCTTGGAGAGCTTTTTTAACGAACTGACCAGAGGGGGTGCCGAAAAGGTCGTTTTGGCATAGTCATCTGCTTGAAACTCAAACTTTCGCGACAAATAGTTCATGGCCAACCCGGTGATTTCCGATATGGGACTGTACAACAGGGCAAAACCAACAAGACCTGCATGGAAACTTGGAGTACTCACCCCGATGGCTCTCGAAATTTCAGGATTGTTGATGAAGAGCGAAAGAATGTACAGCGTAAAACCCATCAATGCCAAGGAAACCATTAGATTGAATATGATGTGCTTTCTTTTATAATGGCCAACCTCATGGGCCAAGACAGCAACAATTTCCTCCTCGTTCAGGTCATTGATCAATGTATCGTACAGGGTAATGCGTTTTTCTTTCCCAAATCCAGAGAAATAAGCATTGGCCTTGGTGGATCGTTTGGACCCATCGATCACAAAAATGTTCTTTAATTCAAAACCTACTTTTTGGGCATAGTTTTCAATGGCATTCTTTAGGCTGCCATCGTGCAAAGGGGTCTGTTTGTTGAAAAGAGGAACAATCAATCGGCTGTAAAATAGATTCATGAAAAGAATCACTGCTCCAATCAAAATCCATGCGTAGAGCCAAAATCTTGGGCCTGTCCATTGGTAAAAAAGAATAAAGAGCGAAAGTATTCCACCACCAAAAATTAGGGTAAGGACACCACCTTTGAGTTTGTCCAAAAAGAATAGCTTCTTGGTCGTCTTGTTAAAACCATAAGTTTCTTCAATAACAAAGGTCTTGTAATATGAAAAAGGTAATCCAATGATTGTACTACCCAAAACAATAATTCCAAAAAACAGCAATGCCATTGGTATGGTGTCCTCTGTAAAGGTTCGTGTAAGGCCATCGACCCATTCAAACCCGCCAAACCATAAGAAACAAAGGGTGGCCACCAATGAAAAACCGTCGGAAAAAAGCCCAAAACGATAATTTGTCTTTTTGTAGCTCTGGGATTTTCTGTATTCGGTTTCATCAAAAACATCTGACAGTTCTGATGGGACCTCCGATTTGAACTGTCTGGCATTAAGATATTCCAACAACAGGTGAACGAGGTACTGAACCACCAAAATAGCAAGGATTATATAAAAGAGTACATTCTTTTCCATAGCTTAAAATCCACGTTGCCGCTTGGCTTCAAATATAAGTATTGCAGCCGATACGGAGACATTCATGGAATCGATTTCCCCTTGCATGGGAATAATTATATTTTGATGGGAATGCTGTAGCCATGTTTGGGTCAACCCTGTGGCCTCGGTGCCCACAACAATGGCAGAGGCTTGTTTAAAATCGCATTCCACATAATTTTTGGAGGCTGATAGTGCAGCACAATATATAGTGATGTTTTTCTCTTTGAGAAAAGCGATGATTTCTTCGGTTGTGCCCATTCCAATCGTGTTGGTGAAAACGCATCCTACACTGGAACGGATTATGTTTGGGTTGTATAGATCGGATTTGGGGTTGGCAATAAGAACGGCGTCCAGGGCAGCCGCATCCGCGGTTCGTAACAAGGCTCCCACATTGCCTGGTTTTTCGGGAGCTTCGGCCACAAGGATCAATGGAGTTTTGTTCTTGAATTGAATCCCATCCAAAATGTGGGACTTGCTTTGGGCAATGGCCAAAATTCCTTCCGTGGTTTCCCGGTAGGCCATTTTTTCATAAACCTGTTGGGAGATTTGAATCAATTCGGTATGGGGATTCTCCAAAAAGTCATCGATATTCGTATCAGCGAGGACTTCTGTACAAAAAAAAAC
>JAUICT010000244.1 GCA_030429325.1 Bacteroidia bacterium | reverse complement strand
CGCCCTGAGGTGTTTACCAGCTTGGCGGAAAAAACCGAACACCTTCACAAAGGCATTGCCGAGGTGCTTACCGAAAAAGGGGTGGTACACCAGATCAACCGCTATGGAAGCATGATCTCCGTACACTTTACGGACGAACCTGTGGTGGATTTTGCCTCCTCGGCCAAAGGGAACAACGATACCTTTAAGAAATACTTCCACGGCATGTTGGAGAACGGGGTATACTTGCCGCCTTCTGCCTTTGAAAGCTACTTTTTGAACGATGCCCTCAGCTATGACGATCTGGACAGGACCATTGAGGCGGTCCGAAAAGTGTTTTAGTGTCATTTCGAAGAAGCACAGCGACTGAGAAATCCATTTGAGAAATTGTGATCAAAGGGATATGTCATTTCGAAATGAGGAACGTAGTGACGATTGAGAAATCTATTGGAGGTTTCGTTTTTAATAGTTTTGAGATTTCTCACATTCCCTTCGGTCAGTTCGAAATGACAGGGTTACTCTTTGGAAGGCACCAACAGTTCCCGGACGTCCACGTCCAAGGCCTTGGCCATCTCATATAAAATGGGAATGCTGGGCTGTGTTTTGTTGTTGCAGTAATTGGTGACCACCACATAGCTCTTGCCAATTTGCTCGGCCAGCCAAGTTTGGGTCCTGCCTTGTTGTTTTAATACGGCTTTGATTCTATTCATACGCAGATGCGATACCACAGCATATTACTTTGTAATATGAAATTATACCATATCACAAGCTGAATTTTTATCATATAGCAAAATACAATACAAAAAAATGTTGTGAAATAATATATTATAATATATATTTATATTGAAAAACGATATAAAATGAACAACAGAGAACTTGTGGTACAGCTCATACAGCAAGATTTAAAACACAGCCAACTTACCGAAACCCTGCGCCATATGGGTTTGGACGATGGCGGATTGTATGCTTTGGACCTGATCACTATTGTAGCCCAACTCATGGAAGTACCGCCCCACCAAATGGATGACTTTGCCGAAGTGTATGGCGCCTTTTTGGACGAAGCCCCACAGTACCCCACTACCTATTTGGGGGAAGTCTTGTTGCCCGTGGCGGAAGAGTGTTATAAAAAGTTGTTGGGGTGTTTGGAGGGGTAGGCGGGAAGGGCGTTATTGGGTTTAGCCTTTCTTGAGCAACGTATTTTATTAGTTTTCTATTTTCCTTTTTACATATTTTCCAATGAAAACAATTCCTGATGCTTGAATCAAAGTGTTTAAAAAGAGTAATATTAGATTATTGGTTTTCCAAAATTCAGTGTTGTTCTGTAACAAAGGGAATCCGTCTTTAAATTGTCCGATTGGAAATCCGACAACGCTATTTATAATTCCGTTTAAATCTACCTGTTTTTGATTCATATCGTCTCCCATTGATGAGATTACCAAAACAACAGTTAATATTGACAGTCCAATCAAGATAAAAACCATCATTAATATTATTTGGTAAATAGTTTTAGTTCGAGTTTTCAAAATTTAATTTTTGGCACTTGTTTTAGATATGTTGCACAACGGTTTTGCATATGAGTCGTGGGTTATAGCCTATGGTTTATACACGTTGTTGTGAGTTGTGCTTTTAAGTTATTTTAAAAAGTTTCTCCAAGTTCTCTGAACATATCCATGGAATTTACAAAACGTACATTCACGGCATTGCATGCCTCTGGAATCTTGATCTTGTTTCTTCTTTCGGGTTGGCTAATCTCCTGGGTGACAATTATCCTTACTGCTGATTCAGCCAAGCAATAAGCAACAATAAAGGCATCTGCTTCATCGGCATCCAGAAATTCGTTAATTGCATTGGGTAAATAATGCTGATTCATTGAAATTGCCCAGGTTGTAACCGTACCATATTCTGCCATCACTTCGTCCGTGGATTTGAAAAAATCTTCGGGTAGATTATTTCTACACCAATCTTCAAGTGCATCATTTTTATCGTAAAGTTCTCCTTTGACTTTATCAATGCTAATCAATTTTCCATCATTAGACAAGTCTCTGACTTTATTCCAAAAACTATGAGCAATATCAAGAGGGTAGTAAACTCTGTGAGCTTGAATGAAAAAGTTACTATCAACAACGTAAACTGTCATTTAGTCTATATATGCTCAGTAAAAAATGTCTGAAAGGTATCTCCCTTTAGACTGGTTAATTTATAAGCATCTCTATAGAGCAGTTGCCCAGTTTTGACGGCATTATTCACATGAGAAGCAAAAGTCACGCTTAATCTTTTTCTAGTTGTAGCATAGAAATCACCTCCAGGAGGTTGGTTTTCCTTTCTAACAGTTTCTCGCTTGATATATTCATTATAGAAGTAAAAGAAATTTTGGCGAGTAATTTTGCCAGTATCCAAAGCTCTCCTTGCAATTACAATCTGGCTCACCTTAAAGTGCCTAGATGCACTTCTAATATTTGGTCTTTGCCTCCAAAACTCATTGAAGGCTTGTGTTGGAACTAGGAATTCAGCGGCTACTTGGTCACATAAGATCTCAATTGGGTCATCTGCTGGTTGCAACTTTCGAAAGTCAAAACCCGCACTATGGCCAGTCCAAATATGCGCTAGCTCATGAACGATGGTGAACATCTGAGCTGCTTTAGAATCTGAATTATTGATAAACATAAATGGGGCAATGGCATCAACTAGAACAAACCCTCTGCATTCCTCTACAGGAATCTTTCGATAAACATTATTTTCAACAACCCCATTGAAAATTGTGATTATGCCTTTGTCTTCTATCTGCTCAACCAAATGATTGAGAGATTCCTCCCATGTTCCAAATTGACTAGCCCAATTTTCAGGTAAGTTCAGTGTTTCACGGATATCGTTAACAATTCTAAGAGGGTCGTTGGTATCTTGATATTTTCCGACAAAGGGAAGGTTCTCAAAATCATTGTCAGTCAAGTAATCTTTCAGCCAATCTTGACGTTGTTGCATGAGCAAAATTGTGTCGTATATATTTATACTCACGTTTTCAACTTGGGCACCATTACTTCTGAAATAAGGAATAGGTAATTCTTCAACAGGTGGTTCGGGTAGAAATAAATAACCAAAAGGAAGATATACTCTTTTGGAAAAAGCCTCTAACTGCTTAACCGTTGGCTTCTTTTCTCCACTAATCCATTTTTCTAGATTTGGAACTTTACCAATGAATTCTTGCAAATCGAATCCTGCTCGGGATACGGCCCAAGTAAGCATATCTGCATTAACATTAATTTCGGTTCTCATGCGACAAATTTAATTAATCTAGAATTATGCAATTTTACTCGCATTACGCACAACTTGTTTAGATCAGCATAAAATGCATCCCTATACAACCCAAATAGGGAAATTACCTTAAATAAAGCATGTTCCGCTAAGACTTGAGGGAGGGGGAGTTGCCGTACAAAATACCACTTTTTCCAAACTGGTGATTGCACCAAAACCTTAAAAAAACTGGGGTTTTTCCATAAGGCCAAAACAAAAGCCGAGACAGATTACCTGCCCCGGCCTTCACACAAACTAACTCAAAACTAAACCGTTACATTCGAAAACGATAACAAAAGGGGGCAACGGTCCAGCCCAGAGCATCCAAATAAAAATCGTTCGGCTACAAGAGTTCAAACTCAAAGGCTGGGTAGCCCCGTACGCCACTTTCATTGGTTAGCGCCGTGAACCTGATCTTGTACAGATTGCCGTCGGTGTCCTTGAGCACAAAGAACACATCGTTCTTCAAAGAAGGCAAGGTGCCGGGCCCTCCACCGTTTCTCCATTGGCTGCCAATACCGCGTTGGTCGTCCTCAAAAGAGGCTTCGTCCACATCGGCCAAGGCAAAATCGGCATAGGCTATTGTGGCGGTTTCCACTGGGTACGCCAATGCGCCGCTTAAGCTATTGGTGGTGATAAAATCGGCATAGCCGTAGGAGCCATAGCCTTCAATCTCGTTAGTGAAGACGGTAAAATTAAGGTCCCAACGGTCGGCTTGGGGCTGTACGTCCACCACCTCTTCGGTATCAAAACTAAAGAAGGTGAAATGGTGTCCCGCAGTTTTTGAAATGGTCACTTCTTCATGAGTAGTGGCGTCCAAATCGGCATATTGCAGTACATAGTCCTCCCCATTGCGTAGGATGCGTATTTTCTTCCATCCCCTGGCATCGCCTTTGGCGGCTTCGCTACCGATCTCTGGTTCTGTGGTGCCTACGGCAAAGCCGAGGTTTACCAAGTATACGGGGTTATCGGCATCAGTTTCTGAAATGGCGGCAATGGCGGTTCCGTCCAAGCTGCCGGTAACATCATCCACATAAGCGGTGTTGGCGGCATCAAAAGTGCCCACGGCCACTTGGGGCTGAAGGGTCTCCACATCGGCTTCGGTAACGGCATCGATATCGGTGCTCTCCAAAGCGGCCACGGCCATATAAATGGAACCGTTGATGGTTACCCTAAAGTCACTTCCGCTATAAAACCCAAGGTCCCAGCTATCGCGCTTGGCAATGGTCTGGGTCAGGGAGCTCAGGTCCACATACACCTGGTTGTCC
>JAUICT010000243.1 GCA_030429325.1 Bacteroidia bacterium | reverse complement strand
CAACCCCATGATCTTTATGGAAAACCACACCATTGAAAATGGTGGAACCTCATATGAAATCAACCTGACCGTTACCATCCCAGATGATATTGACACAGGAGATTATCATTGTGCCTTTTCGGTTACCGATGCCACAGGATGGCAGAGCAGGACATCCATAGATATAAAAATCGTGGAGTGAAGCTATTATTAACTTCTAAACGCAATCATAATGATTTCAACAAACAATCTGACTAAAAAATTCGGTGATTTTACCGCCGTGGACAATCTTTCCCTATCTGTTAATGAAGGTGAGATTCTCTGTCTACTGGGAGCAAATGGTGCGGGAAAATCCACCACCATCAACATGCTCTTGAATTTCATCCCCCCAAGCTCGGGGTCTGCCACCATAAACGGTCTGGACGTGGTGAAAAATCCAATAAAGACCAAGGAATTCATCACCTACATCCCAGAAAACCTAATGCTTTACCCGAGTTTAACAGCCATGGAGAACCTAGATTATTTTTCGGGCATAGCGGGAAAAAAACTTACTCCCACACAGCTATCGAATTTTCTTGAAGAAGCCGGCTTACAGACCAATGCATTTCACAAACGGATTTCAACTTTTTCCAAAGGAATGCGACAAAAAGTTGGCATTGCCCTAGCCTTGGCCAAAGACACTAAAGTCCTCCTATTGGATGAACCCACTTCTGGCCTGGATCCAAAAGCTGGCAATGAATTTGGTGAATTACTGCAAAACTTAAAAAACAAAGGAGTTGCCGTTTTAATGGCTACCCACGACCTATTTAGAGCCAAGGAAGTGGCCACCCATATTGGCATCATGAAAGGAGGGCAATTACGGCAGCAATTTGTTGCTGATGATATTTCACTTTCTCAATTGGAGAAAGCGTATTTGGACACTATGAATGTTACAGAAGCAATGCCATGATCTTAAAAACCTTTTTTAAAGAATCCAAAGAAGTTTGGAGGGATGGTCGCGTACGAATAGCTTTTGCCATTGTACTATCACTTTTGGGCATAGCCATCTGGATAAGTGCCCGCCAGTACCAAAATATAAACGAACAGCATCAAATGGCCGAAACTACAGAACGAGCCATTTGGGACAATCAGGGAGAAAAAAACCCCCATTCCGCAGCCCATTATGGCACCTATGCCTTTAAACCCAAATATCCCCTTTCCTTGGTTGACCAAGGCGTTGACAAATACGTGGGAACCTCCATTTTTTTGGAAGCCCACAAGCGCAACGAAGCCCAGTTCAGTGCTGCGGCCGACCAAACTGGCTTGGCCAGGTTCGGTGACCTGACCCCGGATTTCATTCTACTTTTTATTGTTCCCTTGCTCATAATTCTTTTAGGATATAACAGTTTCACCAAAGAAAGGGAAATGGGCACCTTGACCTTATTGAAAAGTCAAGGGATCTCAAGCTGGAAATGGGTCATGGGAAAATGGATGGCCCTGTTCTTTCCCATTTTTGTCCTCTCAGCAATCTTGTTCCTAATTGCTGGTTTCATCCTATCCAATTTACAGGATTTTGGTGTGTTCAATTGGAGCTCCCTATTTACCATGTTTTGGATTTACACCGGCTATTATATCATCTTCATCAATATTGTCCTCTTCATTTCAACAAGAGTCAAAAAATCTGGCATAGCCTTGGTATTGTCATTATCCGTATGGATTTTGGCTTGTCTGGCAGCTCCCAAAGCTGCTAGTAACATTGCAGAAACAAAATACCCCTACCCAACAAGGCAAGAATTTGCGGCCAATGTTTTGAAAGACAAACAGGGCGGGCTCGATGGTCATAATCCGTGGAGTAAAGAATCAAAATTGTTGGAACAAAAGGTACTCGCGGAACATGGTGTGGACAGCATCCATAAGCTACCCTTTAATTTTGATGCCTATCGCATGCAAAAAGGCGAAGAACATGAAGCAGAAATCTACTTCAAGCACTACAATCACCTAAAAGAACAATTTACACGACAATCCAATGTGTATCGAGGTTTGGCGGTTGTATCCCCATACCTCCCCACACGGTTTCTGAGCATGGCCATAGCCCATACCGACTATGCAACCCATTGGGATTTTGCCGATGCCGCCGAAAATTATCGAATCGCCACCCAAAAATTCTTAAATGACAATTTTGCCGAAAATTCATCTTACGGTGAATGGGCATACCGGGCTGATGCAGATTTTTGGAAAGAGCTTCCCGATTTTAACTACGATCCACCTGAATTAAGGACAATTCTAACGAACAATGCATCAAGTCTTTGGATTCTTGGGACATGGATGGTGGTTTCTTTTAGCATACTTCTACTAACCTCAAAAACCATTTGATCATGTTACGATACAACTTTATCTATGAGTTACGGCTTCTGTTGCGTAGCCGTTGGATTCAATTGCTAAGTCTATTGTTGTTGGTCCTGTTCGGTTTTTCAACCTTCAACGGTGAACAAAAAGTGCAAAAAAGAAGAAGTGATATAGCCGCGGCCAAGCAAGAAGTTCAGGAATCGGATCAAGCCATGATAAAACTGCTGGATTCCGTAGAACGCGGAATGGAGGTAAGCGTACCTTACTGGACCATCCCCACTAGCCCCATGGCCGTTGGCAATTACTACCCTAGAGTGGCAGCCATGGAACCTCAACCCATGTCATTTGTTTCCACTGGACAAGCAGATTTGTTCACACACTATATGAAACCCACGGTGAGCGGGGATGATTTTACTTTGAACTTTACCGAAATGAGCAGCCCTGTGCAACTCCTCTTTGGTAGTTTTGATCTCGCTTTTGTGATTGTTTACTTACTGCCATTGCTCATCATTGCCTTTACTTACAACGTGCTATCTTCCGAAAAAGAGCAAGGCTCGTTACGTCTGTTGGCATCACAACCGATATCCATTGGAAAATGGGTGTTCCAAAAACTGATTCTTCGCTTTTTTTGGCTTTCAGTACTGGCAACGTTCTCTTTATTGGCGACCATTTTCCTTGTAGGCATCGGGCCTTTCCAATGGGGTGCTTTTTTGAGCTTGTTGGCACTCACCTTAAGCTATATGTTGTTTTGGTTCGCCCTTGCCTTTTTGGTAAATCTCTTTGTGGGCAGTTCAGCCAAAAATGCCGTATCACTTATTGGGCTATGGGTTCTTTTTGTCCTTTTAACACCTTCGGTGCTTAATCAGTTGGGAAGTAAGCTCTATCCAATGCCATCACGAACCCTCATGATCAACAAAATGCGGGAACGAAAAGCGGCGGCCACCGAAAGACAAGATGAGATTTTGGACAATTTCCTTCGGGACCACCCAGAATATGCCATAAACGATTCTACACAGACCCGAAGTTTTTATCACAGGTACATGGCCTCCCAAGAAGTGGTAAAAGAAGAATTGCAACCCATAGTGAACGAATATGAGAAGCAACTGCAAAAACAGCAAACATGGTCCAAACAATTGCAATGGATTTCCCCCGCAATTGTTGTTCAGGAATCCCTTAATCAACTAGCGGGAACTTCTACGGATGATTATGAAAACTATCGTGGCCAAGTAATGGGTTTTGCCGAAGTATGGAGGGAGCATTTTATGTCTTTCCTATACAACAATCAAAATTTCTCGCAAGCCGACTATCCAGGATTGCCACAGTTTCATTTTGAGCAACGAAAGGATAAATCAGTATTAACTGTCCCAATACTTCTACTGATGACAATCGTAATGCTTTGCTGTGGCCTATTGGCATCTAAAAGTTTAAAAACAGGAAAAGTGCTAAGCTGAAAACCATCACGTTAAGGTGAAAAATCGGGTATAAAGAATTCAAGGTGGTACCTGAATCTTAGCGGAATTGGGAAAACTGTATTTGCACCGAATATCGACAAAATATGATTCTGAGAATAGCCAAACACGAATTAAAAAGACACTATAGGGATGGAAGGACCAAAGCATTAGTGTTCACATTCGTAGGATTATCCATTGTGGCCATACTGCTAAGTTTTAGCGATTATGTAAGCATAAAAAAGGAGTATGCCGACAATCTTGAGCAAGCAAGGCGGAATTGGGTAACCCAAGCCGAAAAAGATCCACATGATGCGGCCCATGACGGCACTTATGTGATCAAGCCTTTCCACCCCTTCTACATGCTGGACAAAGGGATTCAACAATACTCGGGCCAAGTAGTGCATTTAGGTGCCCATGAGCGTAAGCAGAGCAGTTTGAACGAGGTGAAGGACAATACCGGAATGTTCCGGTTTGGACAGCTTACGCCTAACTTTATCCTACTCTACCTGTTCCCGTTGCTCTTGATTTTTTTGGGGTACAACACCTTTGTTGAAGAAAAGGAACGAAAGACGCTACGTTTATTGCTGGCCCAAGGAGTACCATTAAGAAAGCTCATAACGGGCAAATGGCTGGCTCTTATGTTCCAAATGACTTTTTTGTTATTACTGTTTGTTTTGGTAACGGGGTTAGGATTTGCATTGCTCAATGATGAATATGCTCTTTCTTTTTCTGAATGGTTGGGTTTCTTCGGCGTTTATCTGATGTATTTTATTGTTTTCATCAATTTAATTCTTCTGGT
>JAUICT010000242.1 GCA_030429325.1 Bacteroidia bacterium | reverse complement strand
GGAGTTTTCACTGAAAGTGTCCCTAACGCCGGGCTCATTGATAAGATGGACAAGCTTTTCTTCGAGTTGCTCCACACTATCAACTTCAATGAGATATCCATTGGTTCCATCCTCTATAATTTCCGAAGGCCCAAATGGACAATCCGTTGAGATGCAAGGTAATCCAAAATATTGGGCTTCAATCAAGGCATTGGGCAATCCTTCCGATCTAGAGGTGAACACAAAAATATCCGCTTCTTTATAATAGTCGGCTACATTGGACTGTCTGCCAGCAAAGTGAATCTGCTCTCCAACTCCCAATGCTTCGGAAAGTTGTTTTAAACTTTCCATTTCCACCCCATCTCCCAAGAGTTTAACGGTCCAATCTTTATGGGGAATATTGGCAAAGGCACGAATCAATATGTCTTGTGCCTTGTTCGAATCTAATCTCCCCACGGTCAATATAGTTTTATTATCAGGCCTTTTGATGGGAAGTACACGCTGACTTTGAAATTCGGGGTTCAATGGATTGGGGAGTACCACAATCTTGTTGTTATCCATGATTTTGGAAAAGAAATCCTTGCTGGATTGTGTTTGGGAAATAAGGCAATCCGATTTGTTGTAGAGCAAGTCTCTCCATGTTTTCCAAAATAGATTGGGTGGGTCTACGATTGGATTGTTCACTTCACTGATAACGCATTTTGTGTTGGTCCCCATACACCCTAAAATGGCAAACACATTTACCGTTGGCGAGGCACTTACCACCAAATCTATCTTTTTCTCTTTTATGAGCTTTCTCAGTTTTATGGCAGTGGTAATATAGCTGAAATACCTGCTAACAGGTCCTTTTTTGGCTATACTGAGGCCACAATCCCACCGCTGTACCCGTTGGTCCAATTCGTAAAAAGGGGTGCATTTCTCAATAGTGATCATACTTACGGGGTAATCCGCACTAAATTCATTGGCCAAATTGGAAAACACCCGTTCGGCTCCTCCAGAAGTAAGGTTAAATGAAAGAAAGGCTATGGATTGTTTTTTGGACATGGGCTATGCTTGGTTTTTTTTGGAGAGTATGCTTTTAAGACCAGTATAAGTTCGTATGAGTCCATAGTACAACCGTACCGGCAATAATTTGGCCATGGCATGTTGTAGGGGTAGTGAACCATTGATGTCTTTGAACAGTTTTCTTACCCAAATGCGCAGCTCAAAATTAGCATCTTGGTCGTGGTTATGGTGCAGCAATTTATAATTGTACAGGAGAATGTCCATTAAAAAAGTATTGGCCAGTCTCTGTAATTCTGGGTCTTCCTGTACTGAGCCAATGTTCTCCCTTAAAAAAAATGCTGCCTCAATGGACTGTTTTAGGTTTTTTGGATTGTATGGTCCCCTGGTAATGCTTTCGGAAGCTCGGTAGTAGTTATAGAAGTGGTTGCTCAAGTAAACTATCTTATCAACCCGTTTAAAGACATAGCTGGTAAAATATACATCCTCGGAAATTTTACCTTCAGGAAATTTCAATCCATCCAACAGGCTTTTTTCATAAAGCCTTTTGCAAACAGAAAATTGTCTTCTACGCAAAATACGCTGTAAGGCCTGTAGTTTATTTTGATGTTCCAAGGTTCCCTCTTCAGGTTCTTTCTCACCATATTCGGTCCTGAAGATAAAATCGCACTCCACAAGGTTTACATCATTTTGGAGCATGGCATCCATCATCTCCCCATACATTTCTTCATCTATCCAGTCATCGCTGTCCACAAATCCTATGTAATCCCCAGTTGCATTTTCCAAGCCTGTGTTTCGGGCACCACTCAAGCCTTTGTTCTTTTGATGGATAACTACAATTCGGTCATCTTTTTTGGCAAACTCATCACAGATGGCGCCACAATTGTCCGGCGAACCGTCATCAACCAAAATAATCTCCAGATTTTGGTAAGATTGATTCAAAATGCTGTTAACGCAGCGTTCCAGATAAGGCTCAACATTGTATATGGGTACAATGACAGTTATTTTTGGCAGGTCTGCATGTTTGCTTTTTTCTTTCATTGTATCCTTATTGCTGGTTAAACAATTTTTGTCTGTACAAATTGACTGCAAAAAACAATTCGTATAGGGGTAACGGCAATACGTTGATCAAGAGAAGGTATATGTTCGTAAATTTAAACCTTGAATATTTTTTGATGAGCTTTCTCATTTTCTTCAGGTTTTTTCTATCTGGATCTAGGTGCTTTACTTCCAAGAGAGAATGAAAATGAAAAAGAAGGGCGTTCATGAAGTTACTTCTGAGGGTTTCCTTTGCCTTTTCTGTACTGGCCATGGCCATAAAATTTTGGTTGGCTTCATGGATAACCCAAAGTCCCTCTACTTTTTTTAGGCTATATCCGCTACGCTGGATGCTCTCTCCCTGTTGCGGGTTAACATAATAACCCATGGGAACAAAACCTATTTTGTCCAGTTTCTGCCAAACTTCCGAATTAAAAATAATATCCTCGTATAATTTGCCCTTTTTAAAAGGGATGTCCTTGATGAGGTCGTATTCGTATAGTTTGTTGATGGCGCTGTTGAAACCGGCATACTTGGCACGTTCCAGGGCATCATCTATGGTCTGTATGAAAAAGGCGTTCGGGTCTTGCTCAAAAAAGAATTCACCACTTAGGTTCATACTGCTTTCTACCATCCTGAGATTGTTTTCCAGCATTACTTTCAACATGGATTCATACATTTCCTTTTCAATGTAGTCATCACTGTCAACAAAGGCAACGTATTTACCTGTGGCCAATTTCATTCCATTGTTTCGGGCCATACTAAGCCCCATATTTTCTTGATGGATAACCGTTATCCGATCATCCATCTTTGCATAACGGTCACAAATCTCACCGCAACCATCAGGAGAACCATCATTAACCACAATGATTTCCAAGTTCTTATAGGTTTGGGCAATTATGCTGTCCAAACATCTTTCAAGATAGTCTTCTACCTTATAAACAGGAACTATTACGGTAATTTTAGGGTTTTGATCAACCATTTCGTTTAATAATTCTTTCGATTAAACTTTTAAAGCCTTTTCCAAAGAAATAGATCAATGGAACAAATACAAGAATGATGATTACATTCAACTTTACTGCATATAGGAACCATTCCCAATAATTTACTGGAGTATAGTCCAATACCATGTCTTTTAATTGATGCGTAATGTATGCCGAGGCCAAAAAGACCAATATCAATTTTAGAAAATGGGGCCAGAAATCTTTGCGTAGCGATTTTTTGAACCCAGAGGTATATAGGTAGTAGGGTTTCCAAAGAATCAAAATAGTAGTTACGCTGATCGTGGTTCCGAACACAATTCCCTTAATACCCCAAAGACTTCCAAAAATGAGCGATATACCAAGGTTCAATACGATTTCGACCATGGGGGCCCAAGTGTCTTTATAGAGACCATAGGCATGGAGAAAACTGTCTATGGGCAACCTTGCTATCAGGACAAAATAATTTAGTGCCATGAAGATTATGATGTCGTTGTCCAACAAATATTTGTCTCCAACCCAAATGGATATAAAACTGTGGATCAGAAAATAAATATTCAATGTGGTGAAACCCGCCAAGAAAAACCGGAGGGACATCATCTCCCAGAAAACCTTTTCAATCTGCTTTTGGTCGTCTTCCGCAATTAAGTTTCCAATTCCCGCGTTGATTCCTGTGAACATTTTGCCTACAATGTTCTGGATCATGGAAAAAATCAGAAAATAGTTCCCAAAATAAGCCACACTTTGGATGTTCACAAAATAGTAGATAAGGAGTTGGTCCGTACCGTAGGTAACAAAGGTTGATATTTGATGGACAAACACCTGTTTGACCTTTGTGATGATTTCCTTGAACTCCTTTAAAATATCCTTACTGGCTTTTTGGTTAAGATGGAGCCATGGATATTGCTTCTTGATTACTTTTCGTATAATGATACTGTATACAATGGAGAAGAAAAGCTCTAAACTTACCCATAAATACAGGTTCTGGAAGTAATAGGCCACACAGGCCTGTATTATTTGCCGTATAATGTTCGAGGTCTGCAGATATGAGGTAACCAGATATTCTTTTTGGTCGGCCTGAAGCAAACTTTGGTGGTAATTGACCAGATACCCCAGTAGGGAGGAAAAAAGGAATGCATAAAAACAGTAGAGGATAAGCCAAAGGGAAAATGTGGTTTCCTCGAAAAAATGGCCAAAGAAAAATGAACAAACAATACCAACGCCCAATATGATCAGGGCCACTCTTTTGTACAGATAGCCCAATAGGGAAACAATCTTGTTGAGTTTTTCCCTGTCATTGTCAAAAATAGGCTTGTACAGTGCAAAACCAATAGCGGTACCTATACCCAGTTCTGCTAAGTTTAAAAATCGTAGAATACTCTGTAAGGTACCTACCAAGCCAACGAACTCATCACCAAGGTAATCAAGGAATATTTTTCTGCTGAAAAAACCAACAAAAGTGTAGATAAGGTAAAATATGAGATTTACCTTGATATTCTTTAAAGCATGTTTTACCCTGGACATTCGGTAGTTCTATGGTTTAGTTGGTGGTCTATTGGC
>JAUICT010000241.1 GCA_030429325.1 Bacteroidia bacterium | reverse complement strand
ACAAATACGTATTGGCCTCTTCAGAAGTCAACCCCCAGTACTCAAAAGAGGCACGAATGGCTTCGTTATAAAACTCCTCAGGGGTACCACCCACACTATATCCCCTTGCCGATGCATCGGCCAACAGAAATGACACTTCTGCATAATCCAATAGATTTCCGGGAAGGTCTGGCTGCATAAAAGCCTCCCCAAAATGCGAAGTGGTATCAAAATCACCTCCTGCACCATACTCGCCTCCCACATATTCCCCATCAATGGGATTGGAGAAAAATATATCCCGTCTTGGGTCATTGAGCCCATTAAGGGCATCCACAAAGGTATTGGCCATAAAGTAGTCACTCCTACCACTCTGTACCAGATCATCCCATAGCGGATTATTGGCGGGAGGACTGGCATAATAGGCCATAACCCCATTGTCTGCATTGGACTGGAACACGTTTGGTGCCGCTTCTTCCACTAAACTTTTGGAGAGTGCAGGCTCAACATCAGCAAGGGTCATGGCTAACTTGAGCTTAAGGGAATTCCCAAACCGGAGCCACTTTTCAACATCGCCGGAATACATTAGATCTGCAGTCCCAAAGCTTTCAAAACCACTATCAAGACTGGAAATGGCATTATCTATTCGGCTCAATAGGTCTTTATAGATCTCAAAGGCATCATCATAGGCCGGGGTCAAATTTTCCCCATCCAACGCCTCACTGTAGGGAATGTTCCCAAAAGTATCTACCAATTGCCCTATGGTGTAGACTTCCAAAAGTCCCAAAATCGCCAATCTATTGTCCCTGATCTTTAATTCGGAAGAAGTGACATAGGAAGTAGAATTGTTCAGCTCTTCCTTGGCCGCCTTAAAATCTGTGAGTACATCCCTGTACAATGTCCTCCAATATACCCCCGGAATGGTCCTACTCTGAAAATTGTATTGACTTTGCTGGGTATAGATTGGTGATGACACATACTGCGTCAGGAACCTGAAAATATTTAAATTGATGTTGATGGATGAATTTGCATCCACCAACTCCCGCTGGGCATTGGAAAAGAAAAGCTCATCCGGAACATTGGCCGTTGGGTTCTTGGGATCATTGTTGAGCTCGGACAATTTTTCATCCTTGGTACAAGACACCAAAATTGTAAATCCTATCAGACCTGTAATTATATATTTCTTCATTGTGATATTGTCTTAAAATTCCATTTTAATGTTCAAACCATAATTTTTGGTGGTTGGGTAGGCCCCTATTTGTACTCCTTGGGCATTTCCTGCACTGAACCCAGCCTCTGGATCACTGTATTTCAAATTTTTATGGATGATCCACAGGTTGGATCCCGTAAATGAGAAAGACAATCCTTCCACTCCCAATTTATCCGTAAGCTTGGAGGACACATTGTACGTCAGTGCCACTTCCCTTAATTTCACGTAGGAGCCATCTTCCACGTGGTAGGCTTGGGGCAGGTCGCCGAACAAACCTCCCGAATAAACCGCATCACTTACATCTGCCAATACCGTATTGGGTGAGCCATCCGGTGCCACTCCCGGGAATACATATCCTCCACCATCTTCCAAGTGATTTCTAATGGGATTGCCCAAAGCATTAGTGCCCACGGTCTCAGGGTAGAGGCCACTTCCAAAACCGTAGTAGGTATCCAAAGAGTAGACATCGCCTCCTTTTCTCACATCAATTAGAAAATTAAAAGAGACGTTTTTATATCTGAATCCATTGTACAGCCCTCCTATCCAATCGGGGTTGGTGTCCCCAATTTCCTCGTTGGTATCGGAATGCAAATACGCTCCCGTATCTTGGTCAACTATGGGCTTGCCATCCAAGTACACAAAATTTGAACCTCTCAATGTCCCATACGGTCTACCCACCGTGGCATTGAAAGTAACGCCAGACTGATAGGATTGCACCTCAAAATTGTCGACCCCATCAAACAAGGACAACACCTCGCTCTGGTTTTTGGACCAATTGGCCCTTACATTCCATTCGAAATCCGAAGTTTTAATCGGGGTTCCAAATAGGGAGACTTCCAGTCCCTTGTTCTCGATCTCTCCGGAATTCACATATTTTCTGCTGTATCCGGTTGCCGTGGATACGGCCACATCGATAATCTGATCGATGGAGTTGGTTTTGTAGGCGGCAATATCAAACCCTAAACGGCTCCGAAAAAAAGAAGATTCCAATCCAATCTCGTAACTTTTGGTGCTTTCCGGTTTTAGCTTTGGGTTTCTCAAGGTGGAACTTATAGAGGCCAAGTTGGCACCCGAAAACGATCCCTGGCCATTCAAAAGTACAGGGCTCACCAAACTTTGGGCCGTTCCAAAGTTCCCTACCTCGGCGTAGTTCAAGCGTAACTTTCCAAAATTCAGCCAATCCGCGTCCATCAAACTGGAAAAAACAAAGGATGTGGAAACCGACGGATAAAAGAAACTGTTGTTTTCCAAGGGCAAGGTTGAGGCCTTATCCTGTCTACCGGTCAAATCCAAATACAGGAAGTTTTTGTATCCCAATGATATCGACCCAAAAACACCATCTACACCAATCTTAGTAAAATCCTCTGATGGCGGGTTGATGGGACTAAGTGAATTGGACAACGCATAAATTCCAGGTACTATGAGCCCCCCATTGGTTTCGGCATAGATAGTCTCCGTGGACGTTCTTCTAATGTTGAGACCGGCCAAGGCCGTTACGCTTAAATCTTCCCAAAAGGTCTTGTTGAAATTTAGGGTCGCATCATAGTTATACTCACTAAACCTTCTGTTGAATGTTGAAAAGCTGGGAACCCCCACACTGCCAGAGGCAATTCTTTGCTCCCTCAGTTCACTAAAATGATCAACAGATGCCCGTACATTGGCAGACAGCCAATCGGTCATGGCGTAATTGAGGGCGATGTTCCCAAAAAAACGGTTCCGTTGATCTTCGGCGATATTGTTGTTCACAGTCCAATAGGGGTTGTCCCAATATTCGGGTTGTTGCGCATCAGGTGTTTTCCAGTTCCAGGTAATATTTCTTCCAGTAGATTCATAGGCCCTACGCAAGTCTTCCATATCCACATTCATAGCCCACCATTGCCTAAAACTGGTCATCAGGTTTCTGGCATTGGCCCCATCATACCCCGTTCCATTTCTTCCTTTACCTCTTGTATTGGTATAGTTGGCACTGGTTGAGACCCGTAGTTTGTCGGATAAATTATATCCCAAGTTGATACTCATGTTGTTCCGTACAATCTCACTGTTGGGGATAATGCCCCTTTGGATGCTATTGGAATAGGTTGCCCTGTAATCCATTTTCTCATCACTCCCCGCAAACGAAATGGAATTGTTATAGCTATACGAAGTCTTGAAAAAAGTTGAAGGGTCGTTCTTGGCTGCCACCCATGGGGCTTTCTGCAAATACGTTGGCAATTCTTCCACCAATGCATTCCAATGGAACACATTGATATTTGGATCAAACCGTGGACCAAAGGACGCATCATCATTATATCTGGGCAATAGATCTATGGAACCATCCCCATCAAGGTCCAAAGTGGTCCTGAAACCATTGGTAAAACTCCCCGAAGCGGTGGTTAAATCCCCAAAATAGCTTTGTCCGTATTCTTTTTGATATCTGATAAAGGTACTTTTATCATAATGTCCTACCGTGATTCCAGAGTTGATGGTGATCCCCAGTTTTTTGTTTCCTTCCCCCCTTTTGGTGGTAATGATGATGGCTCCATTGGCAGCACGGGAGCCATACAGGGCAGTTGCCGCTGCACCTTTTAAAATGTTCACGGATTGTATCACGGAAGGGTCTAAGTCAGAAACCGGGTTTCCATAATCATATCCACCCCTTCCCCGGGCCACATCATTGTTTCCGTTTCCGAAGGTTACATCCAAGTTCCCCGGCTCATTGTTTATGGGAACACCATCCACAACAAAAAGAGCCTGATTGTCCCCGTTGATGGAGGTAATCCCCCTAATGACCACATTACTGGACCCTCCCAAGTTGTTGTTCCTTGTAATGTTCACCCCCGCCGCTTTACCAGAAAGGGAATTAATGACATTGTTCTGTCCCGGGACATTGACCTGCTCCCCATCGAGTTCCGTTGTGGCATATCCCAACGATTTTTTCTCCCGGGAAATCCCCAAGGCAGTCACCACCACTTCCTCCAATGCTTGATTGGACTCTTCCAGGATCACATTGATTTCATTGGCACCACCAACCGTCATGGTAACCGTTGCGAATCCAATGTAACTGAACTGTAATTGTTGCCCTTCACTTGCCTGAATGGTATAGTTTCCATCAAAGTCGCTCTGGGTACCCGTGGTAGTTCCCATCAGCACAATGGACACTCCCGGTAATGGAGTTGCATTTTGGTCTGTCACAGTACCCGAAATGGTTTTGGTCTGTCCGTAAATAAATGGACAAAATGCCATGAACAGCACTAATGCGAAGCCGCAATTTTTGAATTTCATTTAGTTAGGTTTTAATGTTAGAATTATTTGAGTTACTGTAGCTGGCAAAGCGCGGAAAGGAGTTATCCCAGAACAGGGATGGGACTCCCATTTCCTACTACTACCCACCAAGCTGAC
>JAUICT010000240.1 GCA_030429325.1 Bacteroidia bacterium | reverse complement strand
GATTCTTGGTACATAAACCGCTTATCGAACCAACCATGCTCACCTAGGTAAAATCCTTGGTCAGAGGTATAGACCACCAAGGTATTCTCGGCCAGATTGGACTCATCCAAATAGTCCAGTACCCGACCCACATTGTCATCCACAGAGGCTATGGTGGCCAGATAATCCTGCATATAGCGTTGGTATTTCCAACGGGTTTTTTCGGTATCGTCCATGTTTGGCCACTTGGCCTTGAAATCTTCAGCGATCGCATCCAAAATGGGAATATACTCCGCTTGTTGTTCCTCGGTGAGGCGTGCCACTTCCCCACGACTGAAAAGCGGTCCGTTTCTAGGGTCGGTGTTCATGCCCAGCTCATCGGCAAGCTCGGGATAGACCTTGCAATCGTAGCTGAGGAGCATATGCTTAAAAATGTTCATTTCGGCGGTACGGGCCGCGGTGCCCCTACCGGTATAATCATCAAAAAGGGATGCAGGTTCAGGGATTTCCTTTTCCAGATACGCCTTGAACTTGTCCGCTTTGGGCCACCATGGGCGGTGCGGTGCCTTGTGCAGGTACATCATCAAAAACGGCTTTTCAGGGTCCCGTTTTTGGTCCAGCCACTCCAAGGTCATATCGGTGATGATGTCCGAGGCATATCCCATTTTTTGGATGGTATCGCCCTTGGGCGTGATAAAATCTGGGTTCATGTACCGTCCCTGCCCGGGCACGATCATAAACTCATCAAAACCCTTGGGGCTGTTGCCAAAGTGCAACTTGCCGAACATGGCCGTTTGGTACCCCGCCTTTTGCAACAACTGCGGAAAAGTGACCTGCGTGGTATCAAAAGGGGAGAGGTTGTCTATTTTGCCATTGATATGGGTATGCTTCCCGGTTAAAATAGTGGCCCGTGAAGGCGCGCAGATGGAGTTGGTGACCGAGGCATTGGTGAACAACATCCCTTCCTTGGCCAAACGGTCTATGTTGGGGGTCTGTATCAAGGTGGTGTCATAGGCGCTGATGGCTTGGTAGGCATGGTCATCACTCATGATGAACAAGATGTTGGGCCGGGCCTTGGTGGTTTCAACTTGTTCTTTTGGGGTGTCCTTACATCCAATAAGGAAGGAGATAAGGAGTAGGGGTAACATAAATATGGGTTTAGACCTCATGGTGTTGGATGGGTTTAGAGGTTGAAAGGTACTGTTTAATACTCATATTCTAATATCTTCTTTAATTCAAGCAACTCGGTTTTGTCCGGGAACTTTTCTAGGAGTTTGTCCAAATGTTCTTTGGCTTCTTTGCAATTCTTGTATTCATCTTCACACCTTAAGCAGTAGGCATAGGTCAATCTGTAATTTATGTCGTACTCATTTGGAAAAATGTCCAATGCCTTTTTATATTGAAAAATTGAATTGTGCCAGCTCCTTTTTTCCAGCCACATATCCCCATCCTTGATTAATTCGAGATACTTGGTTTTATGTTGGTTGAATTCAATTTGTTGAGATGCTTCGCCAAGTTCGCTCAAGTGATTGGATAAAAGAACTCCCGAATAAATTATAATTACCAATAAAATACTCCCGATTCCAAGTCCAATAGTTCTTTGCTTTCTACGCTCCTTATAAATTTTTTCCCGTATCCTCTCCAAATCCTCTTTGGAAGCTTTTTTAAGGTTGAGTTCCCCTTTGGCTGCAATTATGAACTCCTTTTTTTGGTTAAGGAAGGATCTTTTTGGTCTGAGCAACAACTTGTTGTTTTTCAGAATCGTTATCATTGATTGTATGCTGCCTTCTCCTCCCAAATGTAGTTTTTAAAGTATATGAAATTGTATTGTATTTAAATGTATCAGTCAAAAACCTCTTTAAAAATAACCATTTCCCTTTGGAAGAAATGATCTAAAAGTCAATCAACTCCCTAAGTTCTATTTGCATTGCGTCAGAGATGGCTTTGAGAGTGCAAATTGTTGTATTGATACTTCCTTTTTCAATGGAGTTTATTTGACTTCGAGAAACGCTTGATTCGTAGGAGAGGTCGTAGGTAGAGATGCCCTTTTCTGTTCTGATTTTCTTGATTCTTTTGCCAAGAGCTTTCAGGTATTTTTCATCTCGAATTTTAGTCATAGGTCTAAAGTCACATATTTTGATTAGATTTATAGACCTATATATCGTACTACTTATGCTGAATAAAAATCAATTGGATGAATTGTCCCAAATAATCGAAGACCAATACGGCAAGCCCGAAGTTTTGGCAAACTGGCTAGATCTTGCAGTAGAAATGCTGTTTTATGTGGAAGAAGATACTTTTTCCCGAATTGAGCTACAGGAGGTAGCTACGGCAATTATGGGGCTGGTTCGGGTTTTGAGGAGATGAAGACTTTTGTATTACTATTTCTATTTTTTTTCTGAAGAACTTATCCAAGTACTTTTATTAGTAAATACTTGATTAATTTTTTCTCTTTCGTACTCAATCATAGCACATAATATTGATAAACCATATATCAATTCCCAATAGGGTATTTGCTTTTCAAGAGTTTCAATTATTTTATCATCTTGGATAATTTTTTGAATCTCTAATCTTTTTTCAAGTTCACTGTATTTATCCTTTTCGAATAATGGTTCTATGGTCATAATTTTGAAATCTACTAGCATTTTTATAGCTGAGTTCCTTATATGAGTTGACATCAAAGCACCGATATTGAAAACCTTTTCAAGCTCTTTATTTAGTTCAGTTATTGTAATTTCATCTGAACTGTGAGCCGCCTTATTTCTAAGCCTTCTTAAATAATTAAGAGATTCATATAAATTATTATCAATAATTCTGAAGGCAAATAAAAGTTCAATTTTAGCAGAAAATGATCCAAGTGCACCTGGATATTTTAGTAATCTATTTTTGTAATTATTAGTTTTCTTGGGTAAAACTGCAATTATTAGGTCGGTTAGATATTCTTCTACCACAGCAGTTCCGATAATAACTGCACCTCGAAGAGATTCATTCAATAATTTCTCCAATAATTCGTGAAATGTTTCTCTTATATTAGGATAGTCAAAAACTTTTTTACTCAACTTTTTTCTAATTTTTCAATAGATATCAAGAATCCAGTCATAACATTATATTTTCCAAAATCCAAACGAATTATATCTGTTATCAGCACCAAAAAAAATCATCACTTTCTAAATTGAAATGGCAATATATCTCCTATAGTAAAATCAAATATCACACCGTAAAAATCCATCCTTCAAGGCAGCGATCTTATCTTCCCAAGTGGTCAGGAACTCTTGGGCCACATAGCCTGTAAACCCGGTTTCATGGATGGCCTTGATAATGGCGGGGTAGTAGAGCTCTTGGGTCTCATCGATCTCGTTACGACCGGGAACCCCTGCGGTATGGTAGTGCCCAAAATAGGGATGGTAGTTGCGTATACTGCGGATAATATCACCTTCTTGGATTTGCATGTGGTAAATATCGAACAACAGCTTAAAATTGTCGCTCCCCAAGTGCTTGCAGAGTTCCACGCCCCAAAGGGAGTTGTCGCACATATAATCCTTATGGTCCACTTGGTTGAACAGCTCCATCTGGATGACCACCCCGTGCTCTTCGGCCAAGGGGATGATCTGTGACAGCCCGTCCACACAGTTTTGCAACCCCACATAATCGTTCATGCCCCTGCGGTTGCCACTAAAACAGATGAGGTTGGTGTAACCAGCCTCGGCCACCTTGGGGATCATCTCCGTATAATTTTTAATGAGCTGTTCGTGGTATTTGGGGTCGTTCCACCCTTCGGTAAGGCTTATCTCGGCCCCGTTGCACATGGAGCAGTGGATGTCGTATTTTTTCAACAAGGGCCAATCCTTGGGACCGATCAGGTCAACGGCCTTGATGCCCAAACTGTTCAGGGTCTTTAGAAAATCCTCCAAAGGAATATCGGCAAAACACCAGTGACAGACACTGTGGTTGATGTTGTTCTTCAGTTTGAATTCTTTCTGTGGCGTTTGGTCGTGCGCAAGGCCCGAAACCGATGCCAAACCCGCTGAACCAGCGGCCGCCGTGGCAATAAAATTTCTTCGCTTCATGTTTTTGGAGTGATTGTTCCGGGAAAGATAGTACATTGCCCCTACAAATGGAAATGCAACCGGATAGAGAACAACTGTTGGAAATGGCCCATTACAGAATGCCCTTTGGAAAGTACAAGGGACGGTATTTGGTGGACTTGCCGCTACCTTATTTGGTGTGGTTCAGGCAAAAAGGCTTTCCCGAAGGGAAATTGGGCAACTACCTGAACACCATGCTCACCATTAAGGACAACAACCTGGAACCGCTCATCAGAAAACTTCAAAAAGAATTTCCGAAGGAATCCTCCTGATTTCTGCGCTGCAATTTGTACCTTTACGCCCCGTAATAGAAAGATTAATATGTCACAGACCAAGTACATTTTCGTTACGGGAGGCGTAACTTCATCCTTGGGTAAAGGAATCATCGCCGCATCTTTGGCCAAATTGCTACAGGCCAGGGGTTACCGGACCACCATACAAAAATTAGATCCCTATATCAACGTAGATCCAGGGACCTTGAATCCTTACGAGCATGGCGAGTGTTATGTGACCGATGATGGTGCGGAGACCGACTTGGATTTGGGA
>JAUICT010000239.1 GCA_030429325.1 Bacteroidia bacterium | reverse complement strand
AGTTTTAGAGTCGAAAAAGATACCATGGGGGAGGTAAAAGTACCTTCTGATAAATATTGGGGTGCACAAACTGAGCGCTCCCGAAACAATTTTAAAATTGGTCCTACAGCTTCAATGCCTTTGGATGTGGTGTATGGTTTTGCCTATCTTAAAAAGGCGGCGGCTTATACCAACCATGAGCTTGGTGTTCTTTCCGTGGAGAAAAGGGATTTAATTGCACAGGTGTGTGATGAAATTCTAGCTGGAAAGCATGATGACCAATTTCCATTGGTGATTTGGCAAACGGGCTCCGGAACCCAGAGTAACATGAACGTAAATGAAGTGGTTGCCAACAGGGCCCATGAAATTGCAGGCAAAAAAATTGGGGAAGGTGAAAAAACCATACAACCTAATGACGATGTGAACAAAAGCCAGTCTTCCAATGATACTTTTCCCACAGGAATGCACATTGCGGCTTATAAAAAGATAGTTGAAGTAACCATTCCTGGTGTTGAGCAACTTAAAAACACACTGGAGAAGAAATCCAAAGAGTTCAAAGAAGTCGTGAAAATTGGACGTACCCATTTAATGGATGCCACTCCCCTAACCCTTGGACAGGAATTTTCTGGATATGTCTCTCAACTTGAACATGGACTAAAAGCATTAAAAAATACATTGCCCCACTTGAGCGAATTGGCATTGGGCGGGACAGCCGTGGGTACGGGTCTTAACACACCAAAAGGGTACGATGTTCTTGTGGCAAAGTATATTGCCGACTTTACAGGACTTCCTTTTGTAACGGCCAAAAACAAGTTTGAAGCGTTGGCTTCCCACGATGCCATTGTAGAAAGTCATGGAGCACTTAAACAATTGGCGGTGTCATTGAACAAGATTGCCAATGATATCAGGATGATGGCTTCCGGACCCCGTTCTGGTATTGGCGAGATTATTATTCCTGCCAATGAGCCAGGCAGTTCCATTATGCCCGGTAAGGTAAATCCAACCCAATGTGAAGCTTTGACCATGGTCTGTGCCCAAGTATTGGGTAACGATGTAGCCATAAGTGTTGGTGGCACCCAGGGGCATTATGAACTTAACGTGTTTAAACCCATGATGGCCGCAAATATTTTACAATCTGCCCAATTATTGGGTGATGCCTGTGTAAGCTTTGATGAAAACTGTGCGGTAGGCATAGAACCTAACCATGAAGTAATCAAGACGCTCTTGAACAATTCATTAATGTTGGTTACGGCACTAAATACTAAGATTGGGTATTATAAGGCTGCCGAAATTGCCAATACCGCCCATAAAAATGGTACAACCTTACGGGAGGAGGCCATTAATCTTGGGTACGTTACTCCAGAGGAATACGATGCTTGGGTACGACCCGAAGATATGGTGGGCAGTTTAAAGTAACTATATAGGCCATAAAGTATAAAATGAAAAAGCCTGCTCATGATGAGCAGGCTTTTTGGTTTATGGATAGTGTGTGTATTATTTCAACTCAAACTTGGAAGTTCCCAACAGTTTCAAATTGCTGTCGTAAACGTTCACCATGTAGTTTCCTTTTTGGAAATCACTTGCAGGCTTGTTTATGTAGTCACAAACATCCAAAGAGCTGTTTTCATAATAGAAGTTGGTTCCTTTGCTGTAAGAGATGGAAGCACCTTCTTCGTTGGATTTAGAGAAACTGTCACCCAAAACATTTCCTTGTGGATCAAGAACTTCGATGAAGAACTCTCTGTCACCAGCCTCAGCGATTACGTTATCGGCAACTGTAAAACAAACCTTGAATTTGTCAGTAGCTTTGGCCCTGGAAGTAGATACCAATTTACCGTTGTTTCTTTCCTTTACAGCATCCACAGAGAATTTAGAAAGGCTAAGGGCAGAACCTCTTTCTACAGCATCAGCCAATTGGGTGTTCTGAACGATCAATGAATCGTTGAAAACCGTTTGCTTTTCCAATTCAGTAAATGTACTGTCACGTT
The DNA here is from genome assembly GCA_030429325.1 of Bacteroidia bacterium. Taxonomy (GTDB): domain Bacteria; phylum Bacteroidota; class Bacteroidia; order Flavobacteriales; family Flavobacteriaceae; genus Flagellimonas. Next base: position 2,643 of record JAUICT010000239.1, on the reverse strand, counting down.
GCATGGCCAACAAGCTGTTGGATTGTGTCAAGGAATCTACTTGCTTCAATAGTTTTTCTCTTTCAGCTTTAAGTACACTTACTTGTCTTCTGTATCTTGAAAGAGAAGCGATATCAGCTTTCATGCCTTGTACTGAATCGATGTACTTTGCAATATTGTCCCTAGCGGCAACCAACTCTTCGTTTGTAGCGTTGCTTTCAAGGATAGCTTTGTCGTACTCAGATTTCAAGTTGTTCAAATCTTCAACAACCAACTCTTTTTCTTGGGTAAGTGCCTGAGTGGTTTTCTTCTTATCTTGGTAAAGGCTTACGGTGTAAATAATGGTTCCTAAAAGAACTACACCCAACAAACCTGCGATTACCTTCAATCCGTTGTTATTTTTTGCTTCTGTCATAACTTTTTGTGTTAATTGATTCTCGTTTAAGGTTTTTAATCAATCGTGTTTGGTTTATATACGCTTTAGATCATTGTTTGGATCATTTGGAATAAAATAATCTTAAAAAAATCGCCTTAAAAGTCTAGATGCCTTAATTTTAAAGGAATTTCAAAAAGTCGTCATGATGAAAAAAATAATTGTATTAGTACTCGGCATTGTTTTGATTTCCAGTTGCAAATCAAAAAACAAGTCATCGGAAGAAGCCCCTGAAGCGATTGCTGAATCTAAGATTGATGGCGCTGCAGAAGTTTCCATAATCCCTATTGAGCATGCCACTGCCGTTTTGGAATGGAACGATATTACCTTATATATAGACCCCGTGGGAGGAAAGTCAGCTTTTGAAGGGCAAAATAGCCCAGATATTATTTTGGTGACCGACATTCATTTTGATCATTTTAATTTGGAGACCCTTCAAGAAGTTTCAACAGAGAACACTACACTAATTGTTCCCCAAGCTGTTGCTGATGAAATTCCAGATGAATCCACATTAACCGTGGATGTTATGAACAATGGTGACACCAAAACCTATTCGGGAATAGCGGTTGAAGCCATTCCCATGTATAATTTGCGAGAAGAAGCGTTGGATTTTCATATCAAAGGACGTGGAAACGGTTATGTCTTGACCATAGGTGGGAAGCGTCTCTATTTTTCTGGGGACACAGAAGACATTCCTGAAATGAGGGCACTGAAAAATGTTGACAAGGCTTTTGTGTGCATGAACCTTCCCTATACCATGACCGAAGAGAGTGCCGCGGATGCCGTTTTGGAATTTCAACCCAAGGAAGTCTACCCATACCATTATAGAGGTCAACCCGATGTAAGTGATGTAAAAAAGTTTAAAGAGCTTGTAAACAAAGAGAACCCCAGTATTGAGGTAATCCAACTGGATTGGTATCCGAATGACGATTTTTGATGGAATAAAATATTCCGCTTATATTGTCGTTTAGATTACAGACTTAACCAAATCAAAAAAAGACTTGACCATGGCTCCCAAATCCCATGTTTTAGTAGCTATTGCATTTTTCTGTGCACTACAAGCTGCTTTCTCCCAATGTGACAATTTTTACTCCAAAGTAACCTATGCGCTGAACCATTGCAAAAAAGGAATGTCAGCCACCAACTTTGAACACCAAATGTATTATGCCGAAAGGGCTTTGACTGCCCTTGAAAAATCGGAACAGTTCAAAAATGAATGTAATTGTGCCAAGGCTGAAGACAAGACTTTGGACGCCTTGGAAACCTTGGACAAAGCTATTGAGCCCATTGATTGGGAAGCTGGAAGGTTTTTTACCAAAAAGGCCCTTGGGCAAATCAATGAACTGATAACTATCTTGGATGAATGTACTTTAGGCGTTTCCTCTCCTGTGACCGTTGCCGACAATGCAACAACCACTATGGAGCACCAAGCCCATGCCAACGATGAAGCTCCTGAAAATGCAATGGAACTGGAAATGATCAAAGTATTTGAAAAACATTCCAGCGAAAAACTTAATTCTGCCAAAGAGGCCATTGACCAGCTTGTGGAACTTTCAAAAACCATTGGTACTACCCCAAATGGAAACGACAACGACCCCAATAGTTTGGAGTATCATCAAAAAGCCTATCTGGAAAATGCCAGAAAACTTCTTGAAGAAGGATTGAAAAATATCGACGGAAAAGAATAATCTTCCGCGCTTACCTAATAAGTTTCTTGTATTTTATTCGCTTGGGCATGATATCCGTTCCTAAGCGTTTCTTTTTATTCTCCTCATAATCGGAGAAAGACCCTTCAAAGAAATACACCTGGGAATCTCCCTCAAAAGCCAAAATATGGGTACAAATCCTATCCAAGAACCATCTGTCGTGGGAAATGATCACGGCACAACCAGCAAAATTTTCCAGACCTTCTTCCAAGGCCCGTAGGGTGTTAACGTCCAAATCGTTGGTAGGCTCATCCAAAAGTAAAACGTTGCCTTCTTCTTTCAAGGTCATCGCCAAATGAAGTCGGTTACGCTCTCCACCGGAAAGCATGTTTACTTTTTTGTTCTGTTCACTGCCTGAGAAATTAAATCGACTTAGATACGCACGGGAATTTACTTGCTTCCCTCCCATCATGATCAATTCCTGTCCATCACTGAAATTCTCCCAAATAGTCTTTTCTGGGTCGATGTTGGAATGACTTTGGTCTACATAAGCCAGTTTCGCGGTATCCCCAACAATAAACTCTC
>JAUICT010000238.1 GCA_030429325.1 Bacteroidia bacterium | reverse complement strand
ACCAAAATCGTTGAATTTGTCCTTCAAAAGGAAATAGGCGTAGATTATGATGCACACATTCCATCCGACACAAGCCTGAACCTTCCTTTTTCGCGCCCCCCTCCCACAGTCTAATTTTCCTTACATATTTGCTATAATGTTGTACTGCGACCCTTTGGGTCAAACCTAATAATTTCTCCAATTTCAACAGAGATTTTATTTATAACCCATTGTACGGTACATGTATCGCCATCTTAAGGGCAACCTGTACAATTATTTCACTTATGCAAGATGTAATGGAGTCCGACCATTAAGCTCCCCTAACCCTATAGGAGCATATCCAACAAATTTAGTGTACTCACGCAATGAGCAACAAAATGCTAGCGGCATGGCTGTACATAGGTCTATGCCTTCAGGCAACTGCACAGGAATCCTTGACCATAAAAGGGTCCATTGTAGATGCCAAAACCCAAGATTCCGTTATAGGGGCCAATATCATTGGCAACAATCTATTTGCCGTATCGTCTGATGGTGGTGAATTCAGTATTGAAAATGTCCCCCAAGGCCCCCAAAAATTCACAATAACCCATATAGGGTACACCTCCCAACAGCTTACCCTGGAGGTCAATCCCAATATGGGCCTAGTAACCATTGAATTAGTGGCATCTGTTACCAACCTTGATGAAGTGGAACTTTATGGAAAGACCGAGCACCGCAAAGCCCAAGAACTTTCCACCATTTCTGTTGGCGTGAACAAAGAATTTCTTGATAAAAACCGAGAGAACAGCCTCATGCAGACCTTGCGAAAAATTCCTGGGGTAAGTACCATGACCATAGGTTCGGGGCAATCCAAGCCCACCATCAGGGGATTGGGGTTCAACAGGGTGAGTGTGGTGCAAAACGGCATAAAGCACGAAGCCCAGCAATGGGGCAACGACCATGGGTTGGAAATAGACCAATATGGCATAGACAATATACAAATCATAAAAGGTCCGGCTTCCTTGCTCTATGGTTCCGATGCCATAGCCGGTGTTGTGGACATTCAACCCCCAAACGTTCCCTTACCAAATTCTTTTGGAGGAGAAGTAAACCTCTTGGGAGAAACCAACAATGACCTAATGGGGGTATCTGCAGGAATCCAAACCAGAAAACAGAACTGGTTCTACCGAGCCAGAATCACTTACAGGGATTATGGCGATTATAAAGTTCCTACAGACCGTATTCGGTATGAAAGCTACATTTTTGAACTCCATGAGAACCATTTAAGAAACACCGCCGGAAGGGAGGCCAATGCCAGTTTCAGTATTGGATTTGCAAAAGATGATATAAAATCCGAGACCTTCTTCAGCAACGTCAATGCCAAGAACGGTTTTTTTGCCAATGCCCACGGTCTGGAGGTCAGGACCTCTTCCATAGATTATGATCAATCCGACAGGGACATTGATTTTCCTTTCCATAAGGTGAATCATTTTAAAGTCATCAACAATACCACCATTTATAAAGACAAACACACCTTCCATATAGATATTGGCTACCAAAACAACCAGAGGGAGGAACATTCCGAACCTGTACCCCATGGCTTTATGCCCACTCCACCCAATAGCAGGGAAAGAATTTTTACCAAGAACACCTTTTCCATAAATGCCAAGGACACCTTTAGACCCGATGAAAAGCATGATGTGGTTTTTGGAATGGACGCCGAACTGCAGAACAACAATATTGGGGGGTGGGGTTTCTTGATTCCGGAGTACGACCGGTATTCAGCAGGTGTTTTTGCCTACGATCATTACAAAATCAACGAAAACTTTCATGTACAGGCTGGATTAAGGTACGATATAGGCCGCATGGAAACCAAATCCTATACGGATTGGTTCACATCAACGGTCAACAATCCGGATGGCACAACCTCCTATGTGCGACTGCAACGTGCCCAAGACAAGAACCTGAATTTTGGAAATTTAAGTGGTTCGATAGGCTTGAGCTATCTCAGCAAGAACACCACCTACAAAATCAACCTAGGAAAAAGCTTTCGGATGCCCTTGGCCAATGAGCTGGCCTCGGATGGGGTCAACTATCACATGTACCGATACGAGCGGGGCAATATTAACCTAGATCCTGAACAATCGTATCAATTGGATTTGGCCATAGATCATTCAAACAAAAGGTTCAGCGCGGGGATTAGTCCTTTCATAAACTTTTTTGAAAACTACATCTACCTGAACCCAACTCCAAACTATTACGAAACGCTTCAAATATACGAGTATACCCAAAGCAAGGTATTACGAATGGGAGGCGAGGCAAGGGTCAATGTAAGCCTTACCCAAGCTTTGGATTTGGGTGCGTCTGTGGAATATGTATATGCCCGACAAACCAGTGGTCCCAAAAAAGATTTTACCCTGCCTTTTTCCCCTCCCCTGTCCGGTTTGTTCACGGCAAGCTATCAATTTAAGGACGGGCACTTTTTCAAACAACCCTTGATTACGGCAGATGTGCGTGTAACGGCGGCCCAAAATGAAATTGTACCGCCCGAAGAGAGAACAGAAGGATACCAAGCACTCCATCTAACAGCTTCGGCAGGGCTCCCTCTTTTTGGGAATCAAAAACCGGTTCAATTGCGTGTTAAGCTCAACAATGTGTTCAACACGGAATATTACGACCACACCAGTTTTTACAGACTTATTGATGTACCCGAGCCTGGTAGGAACCTATCCGTTTCGGCCACCATACCATTTTAACATAAATCAAATTTAGTATAACACCAAAAACAAGTAGTATGAAAGCAAATTTTAAATCTTTAGCAATTATTACCTTTTTAGGACTGGTCCTGCATTCTTGTAGTAGTGACGATGAAGGCACTCCACCAGTCTCCGCTCCGGTAATCTCCAATTTTGAGTTTGGAGAAGGCAGCGATCACTCAACCGACCAAGTCGCCTACAAGGGATCCGATCTTCATTTGGAGGCAGAAATCAATGCCGAAGGTGTGGTAAGCAGTATTTCAATTGACATTCATTCTGATGAAGTTGAAGCAGGCGAAGGCGAAGTAGAATGGGATTATGAGCAAACCTGGACGGATGCCGCATATCTCGTGATCAATCCTACGTTCCATGAACATTTGGACATTCCCTCCAACATTCCTGCCGGGGAGTACCACATCATTTTAACGGTAACTGATGAATTGGGCAACAGTACTGAAATAGAAGGTCATATTCAAATTTTGGATCCCATTGCCATTAGCGGTTTTGACATGAACGAAACTGTGGTAAGAGGAAACGATTTCCATATAGAGTTTATGATCAATGCCGTACACGGTATCCACGAGATAACGGTAGATGTACATGGGCATGATATCCCTGTAGGCGAAGGCGAAGTCGAATGGGATTTTGAGAACACTTACTCCGAAGGTTACCACGAAGAAACCGAAGTGGAGTTCCATGAACATATAGATGTTCCCGAAACCGCTCCTGCTGGGGAATACCATGTCATTTTCACTATTGAGGATGAAGATGGGAATACCCACGAATTTGAAAGCCATATTGACGTAACCACAGCATAACCCATTCTTAATAGAATATACCCAATAAGGCACACAACTTTATATCTTTTATAATGAAACCGATAATAAAACTACTCATTGCACTCCCCTTTATCTTCTTGACATCTTGTAGCAATGATGATGACGGATTGAATCAGCAAGGCGATATCAACCCTGAACGATTTGATAACATGGAAATTGGAAATGCGGATTTCAAAGTACCGCAGGCCAATCCGGATCTACATATCCAATTTGATTACACCGGAAAACAAAAAGTGACCGAGGTATATCTCGATATCAAGTCCGTAAATATCAAAGCTCCGGTCGGTGATGAGGTGGATTGGAATGTTTCCAACTATTTGATTCCTGAGCGATATTATGAAGGCCAGATCAATCCACATATCCATTATCACATTCTTTTTGACCCGGATAATGAATATTTCCCTTCAATGCGTCCAGCTGAAGGGACCTACACCATGACCTTCACCATTGTTGAGGAAGATGGTTCGGAAAGTGTCCTGACCAAAGAGTTTGAAGTCGTCAAACGATTTTTTGAAGTTGAGATTGGACATGATGGCCATGTTCATTATGGCAGTGATGAGCTACATACCGAGTTCGAGTATCAGGGAGGAGATCATACGGTAAGTGAAATAATTTACGAACTGTGGTTTGAAGAATGGAGAGAGGGACAGAATGTTCCGGCAGGCAGTTGGGACAAGATTCTTCACACACTCCCCACAGAACTTTATGAAAACTCCAAAAATCCGCACATCCATTACCATATGTCCATTGACCCAGAGTTTCCAACCGGCAATTACTGGCTCAACATTTATGTGAAGGATTCTGGTTCTGAAGAAGCCGTAAAGTTGTCCGTACCCTTTAGTGTGGTAGCGGAAGAAGAATAATTGGCCTAAGCCAAAAGTAGATAACCTTATTCCGCATGGCTTTTGTAAGAAGCCATGCGGTTAAATAAAAATTGAATATGAAAGTATTTTATAAACCTCTGTTCATACTTGCAGCAACGATTTTATTATTTGCTTGCTCAAACAGTGACGATACCACTATTGATGAGGAAAAACCCACCATCAGTGTAAACTATAGCGGAGGGTTTCCACA
>JAUICT010000237.1 GCA_030429325.1 Bacteroidia bacterium | reverse complement strand
CCGTAATACGGAAAGGGGACTGGAAACTGCACTATTATTTTGAAAATGACGAAATTGAACTCTTTAATCTGACAACAGATCGTAGTGAAAGGAACAATTTGGCTTCGCAGGAGCCTGAAAAAAAGGAGGAGCTGCTCAAAGCGCTAAAAACATGGTGGGAAGAAACCAAAGCACCCATTCCTACAATACCCAACCCTGAATATGAAAACAAATAAGAACCTATGAAACCTAGAATCAGTATGGTATCTTTGGGGGTCGCCAACCTAGAGAAATCCATTTGCTTAGGTGGGTCCCGAGGATTAAACTAGACTTGTAAGGTGATTTCAGTTCAAAGTAATCCTTATACCAACAACCAAGATAAATGACATCAAAAATCTGCATCCACCTTTTGGCCTCAATCTTGTTATTCCTCTTTTTTTCTTGCAAACAGAAAGAGAAACAAGTTTCTGCACAAATTTATACAACGAACAATGTTTCTATAGAAAACAACTATAGCTATGCTATCTTGGTGTCCAAGAATGGGGAATTGGTTTTTGAAGAGTACTACAACCAAAAGACCAAGGACAGCTTGTGCAATGTGCAATCGTTGACAAAAGGCATTATGAGTGTCCTGATTGGCATAGCAGTTGACAAGGGCTATATAAAAAGTGTGGATGAGCCCATCGTAAACTACTTCCCAACAGAATTTGAAACACTTTCCGATTCCAATAAACGTTCCATCACCATTAAGCATGTATTAAACCAAACTTCAGGACTTGCATGGAAAGGTTATTTGGAACATGGGGCGTGGTTGCAAAGTGAAGACCCCATTGGTTTTGTCCTAAAAAAACCACTTCTGAATGCCCCGGGCACTACCTACAACTACAATTCTGGCGCTACGCATTTGCTGTCCGCGATTATTAGTAGGGCTACTGGAATATCTACCGCTGCATTTGCAAATAAGGTACTGTTTACGCCTTTGCGCATAGATGAGGTTGATTGGCGGAGGAGAAATGATGGCCATTATGATGGTAGCGGTCTGGGCCTAAAAATGAAACCTATGGATCTTATGAAAATTGGCCTACTTTTGGAAAACAAGGGCAGACACAATGGGGTTTCCTTAATATCCGAAACTTGGGTGAACACCCTTTTTGATCCCATCGAGAAAAAGCCCACGCAATGGGGGTTAAAAAATTCCAGCCATGGGTATTGCTGGTATAAAGCAACCCTTAATGGTGACCTTATTGATTATGGTATGGGTTATGGGGGGCAGTTTATTATTATGGTCCCTGCCAAGAAGCTTATTGTTGTTTCTACCCACAACCATGACACACCTAACGGAATAGAACAGCAAATTGAATTTTTAAATGCGCGTTTGCCCAAATTGATTGACAGATACGGTAGTTAGTATGGTTGCTTTGATTGGAATAGAATCTATTAAAGCTTGAGCAATCTCAAAAAACCAGTAATTTAGTACTTATCAGGCTTTTTCTTTTCTGTTACCATTCGGCTTGGCCCAAGACAAAGTTATTGCAAAAGACAGTAGTGTAAAAATGAGAAAAGCCACACTTTCGTATGGCTTTCTTCACTTTTGCTCCCCCTCTTGGGCTCGAACCAAGGACCCTCTGATTAACAGTCAGATGCTCTAACCAACTGAGCTAAGGAGGAATATTTTACCTTAAGCGGGTGCAAATATAGCAGATTCTTTAATACACTACAAAGAAAAAAACCGCTTTTCTATTTAAAAAGCCATTTGTACAAATCATTACCGTTCGCAAATAGCAATAAACCAATCAATAGGAAGAAGCCCACCATCTGGGCATACTCCAAAAACTTGTCGCTTGGCTTGCGTCCAGTGACCATTTCGTACAATAGGAATGCCACATGCCCCCCATCCAAAGCAGGTATGGGTAAGATGTTCATAAAGGCCAACATAATGGATATAAATGCGGTGGTGGACCAAAAAGTTGCCCAATTCCAGGTATCGGGAAATAAACTACCGATAGCTGCAAATCCTCCAACTCCTTTGTATGCCCCAGTCTCGGGGTTAAATATTTTTTTGAGTTGTTTCACATAGCTGGACAAGGTATTTACACCCTTGTTTATGCCAGCAGGTATCGCTTCGATAAAAGAATAGTTTTGGGTCTTTATGGTGAAGTATCCTTCATCTTCAAGGTCTTCCATGGTATATCCTCCAACTTCCAAGCCCAACATACCCTCATCATTTACTTGGGCGGTAACATCAGCCTTGGAGCCATCTTCCCTTTGTACCGTTACATTGATTTCCTGACCCTTGTTCTTCTCCAAAAAGTCAATCACTTCATCTCTATACTCGGCCGTTTGGCCATTGATGGCCACAAACTTGTCCTTGGCATTAAAGCCAGCTTCTTTGTTGTGCGAGCTCTTGGGAACCTTATTTACTACAAAAGGAACCCTAAAACTCAAAAACCGTATTTTATCCTCATCTTCAAGCAAGGTGGCAATGAAATCCACTGGGATTTCTTTTTCAATCTGCTGACCATTGCGCTCAATGGTGATGCTGTTCCCATTGATCAACTCACCAAAAACTTTATCAAAAGATTCCAACTCCTTACCATCTACCGCAAGGATTTTGTCTCCTGTTTGTATGCCTAGTTTATCTCCAATACTCTTTTCGGTGACCCAAACCCCATCTTTAAGGCTCTCCATGGGAATATACTGATCCCCATAGGAATAGGCCATTCCAATGTATATGATTACCGCTAGAATAAAGTTAACCGTGACTCCACCCAGCATTATGATCAAACGTTGCCACGCCGGTTTACTGCGGAATTCCCACGGTTTGGGCTCTTCCTTCATCTGCTCGGTGTCCATACTTTCATCGATCATCCCGGAAATTTTCACATAACCTCCCAAGGGCAGCCACCCAATACCATATACGGTCTCCCCTATTTTCTTCTTGAAAAGGGAAAACTTTACATCAAAAAAGAGGTAGAATTTTTCAACCCGGGTCTTAAAAATCTTAGCGGGAATAAAATGCCCAAGCTCATGAAGTACAATGAGCAAGGATAAACTAAGAAAGAATTGTATGGTCTTTATAAGTATGGGACTCATCCGAAGTGTTTTGTTAAAACTCACAAAAGTAACCTTTTACCAAGTGATATAAAAACAGCTTTTTGGGCAGAGGTTTGTTTTAAGAAAGATTTAGCAACAAAAACAGGATTTCAACTTGAAGAATCCTTCTGGCAGCCGTAATTTTGTGGCTATGCTTTCCTACTTTTCAAAATACAAGTTTTTTGGGGCAGTACTATTAATGCTTTCTTCGGTTATCATCTATCTGTTTTACAATGCGCTACAACCCCAAAAAATGCTTCCCGTTTACCAACCGTCCATGGTAGACCCTACCCTTGTTGACAGTACCCTGCACTACAAAAAGAAGTACCATAAGATTGCCGATTTTGAACTCACCAACCAAAACGGAAAAACTGTTACCCAAGAGAATTACAAAGATAAAATCTACGTGGCAGACTTTTTCTTTACCACTTGCCCCACCATTTGTCCTATCATGACAAAAAACATGGCCGAAATACAAGATGCCATTATGGACGATGATGAAGTTATGTTACTCTCCCATTCCGTGACGCCAGTGATAGACTCCGTACCCCAATTGAAAAAGTATGCTTTGGAAAAAGGAGTTGTGGATCGTAAATGGAATTTGGTCACTGGTGATAAAAAACAGATATATGAGCTGGCCAGAAAATCCTATTTAGCGGTAAAAACGGACGGTGACGGTGGCCCGTACGACATGATTCATACCGAAAACTTCATCCTTGTGGATAAAGAACGAAGAATACGCGGATTTTACGATGGCACTAACAGGGAAGAAATCAACAAACTACTCGAAGACCTTATGACTTTAAAAGCCAGCTATGCAGAATAGTTCCAATGGGATCATTTCCTTTTGCACATTGTATTATGTCTTTTTTACGTATTTTTGACGCTAATTAAAATCAATCTAAATAAAAACAGTGGCAACAGTAGCGGATCTTGTACATGGGCAGAAAGGGGTAATCAAAGAGTTTTCCGAACATACCCTTCCCATAAAGCTTTTGGAATTGGGATGTTTGCCCGGCAATATTGTAGAATTGGTACAAGTTGCCCCGCTAAAAGACCCTATTTACATCAATCTGAGTGGAAGCCACATTGCCATTAGACGATCATTGGCCCGTTGCATTGAGTTGGACATTATTGAAGAGACCTCGGCCCTATGAGCAAGAACATAAATGTTGCCCTGATCGGCAATCCCAATACTGGAAAGACCTCTGTTTTTAATCAATTGACTGGTCTTAAACAAAAGGTCGGTAACTATCCCGGCATCACTGTGGAGAAAAAGGAGGGAATCTGTAAACTTCCTCGTGGTGTTAAGGCCCATATTCTAGACCTGCCTGGCACCTACAGCCTCAATACCACCTCTTTGGATGAAAGTGTGGCCGTGGAGTTATTGCTCAACAAAAACGATAAGGACTATCCAGATGTTGCTGTGGTGATCAGCGATGTGGAAAACCTCAAAAGAAACCTCCTTCTTTTTACGCAGATCAAAGACCTCCGTATACCTACCATTCTTGCCATAAACATGGCCGATCGTATGTCGCGAAAAGGAATTACCCTTGACATAG
>JAUICT010000236.1 GCA_030429325.1 Bacteroidia bacterium | reverse complement strand
ATTTGAGGGTGGTTTGCTTCCAAATTATCAAGAGCGCTATGAAAAGTCGTGGCCGTTTTACCATTCAGGATACCGGCTTCCGCCAAGACAAAAGCACCGGTACATACCGAAAAATGGTATTGGATGCTATCTTGTTTCCGTATCCAATCAATAACTTTTGGGTTTTGGGAAGCAGCACTGGAGTTTCCTCCGAAAAAAGCTAAAATATCTGCCTCTGGTGCATTTTCCACACTGTAGTCGGGTATTATCTTTAAGATACCTTGCGATTTTATGGGCTCTTGGGTGGCCGAGACGGTAAAAACACGGTAACCTGCATAGGCAAAGACTTCCATGGGGCCTGCAAAATCCAACACTTCCACACCATCTTGAAGATAAAAGGCAATGGTTTTGGAGTCACTTTTTTTAATGAGCACCATATTACAGTGCGTGCATACGCCAGGGGCATCATGCACTTTTTCGTCGCATGTTGCGCCGCAGGGAGGGCAAATGTAGTCGGTTTCCATAGAAAGGGAGGTTTGGGCCATAACGAAGTAAGAAATCAGAAAACTTGCGAATAGGGAAATTGACCTTTTCATAATAAATGATTTTGGTCAAAATTAGGTCAAAACAAAGGGGGTGTAAAGGACAACTATCCGCAGTATTGGGACAATCAATCCTTCCAATCGGATGGGAGGGAGGCGGTGTGTTTTTTTAGAAGAGACCGCAATTGGTTGCTGCTTTGCAACCCACAGGATTCTGCTACGGCACTTACTTTTGAGCCAGTTGAAAGGAGTTGGGTGGCCCGTTCCACCCGTAGTTTATCCAAATAGTCCCCAATGGTAATGCCTGTAGTTTTTTTAAATAGCCGGGTAAGGTTTCTTGGACTCATGTGTACGGCATCTGCCAAATCCTCTATGGTGCTTTTGATGCTGAGGTTTTTGGCCAGCAGATCTTGAACTTGATGAATCCTTGTATCGATATGGTTCCGATACTGTAGAAAAACACTGAGCTGGGGGTCGTTTTCAGTTCTTCGGAGGTAGATGACTACCTCTTTGGCAATTTTGGCAGTAAATACGGGCCCGAATAGCTCTTCCATCAAAAAAAGAGCTAAATCGATTCCTGAAGAGACCCCGGCGCTGGAGTACAAGTTCCCATCTTGGACAATCAGGCGGTCTGAAAGTACCTGCGCTTTGGGAAATCTGGATTGAAAGTCTTCCAAATACCTCCAATGGGTAGTGCATTTTTTTCCATCAAAAAGACCGGACATGGCCACCAAATAAGCTCCGGTGCAGACAGAACAAATTCGAGCTCTGTTTTTATGCTGTTCCTTTAGCCAATCAAGAAAAACCGCATATGTTGTCTTGAAATCACTTTTAAAGAACAAATGGGATTCCAGCCCTGGAATAAACAGAAGGTCGTCCGGTTTCAGTGTATGGGCATGGAACGGCGTAAGGTTGCCCAAGGATACTCCGGCACTGGAGGTTTGCTCCGAATCGCCTTCAAGGTTCAAATAAAAGGTTTCTACTTCAATGCCATAGTCCTTGGCTTCATAAAAAAGGTGCGCTGGTCCCGTTAAATCCAATAGTTGAACTTCGGGAGGTACCAGAAAAAATGCTCGATGTTTAGATTTTTGGTGCATGTTTATGCATAAAGATCATTAACATTTGCTTGGGCAATATCAATAAATAATCGGCTCATTTTCTCGCATACCAAGGAGAAAAACTTCTCTCCTTTCTCTTTGGTGGCCATACTAGGATTGCCAACTCCGGTATCTTTACTGATTTTGGACCACGGTCTTTCGGTCCAGGCCCAACCTTCGGAAAAGGCTTTGATCTTGTTCTTGAGTTCCTTGCCATCTCCCCAATCTTCTTTAGGGAGTACAAGTTCAGGGGCCAAATGGAGTATAAGGCTGGTTTCCATTTCATCGGCATGATCACCAGGATGATCAAATATCTCTTTTTTTTCTGCCATTCCCGGCCAATGGGTGGTGCACAGGAACATGTTTGGGAACAGTAGGCCCAATTCCCTAATGATGGCCTTCCAGTTGTTGCCGCCATGGCTGTTTAAAATCATAAACTTACGTATGCCTTGCCTTTCCAAGACGGTGATGACATCCTTCAGGATAGCAAATTGGGTGCTGGGGTTGAGGTTCATGTCCAAATAAATATCGGATTGACCGGTATTTACCCCAAAAGGAATTGTTGGAAGGGCTATTACCTTACAACCTTGTTCCCATGCCAGTCTTGCAGATTCTTCGGCAATGGCAGTGGCCTCAATGGTGTCTGTGGAATAGGGTAAGTGGTAGTTGTGGGCTTCGGTGGCGGCCCATGGTAGAACGGCCAAGTCAAAAGATTCATCTTTTAGATGTTTCCAATTGGTGTCGGCCAGTACATAAGGTCTAGGCATTTTTTAAGGTTTAGTGGATAAAAAAAAGACCGCTATTCCAAAAAAAAGAATAGCGGCCATGAAATTATGGATTTATTGAGTTACCCCAAAAAAGGATAGCGATAATCTTCAGGAGTTACAAAAGTCTCTTTTATAAGTCGTGGAGACACCCAACGCAACAGATTTTGCATGGAACCTGCCTTGTCATTGGTCCCAGAAGCTCTTGCTCCTCCAAAGGGCTGTTGTCCTACTACGGCACCCGTAGGTTTGTCGTTGATATAGAAGTTTCCAGCACAATTTTGCAATGCTTTAGTAGCTTCATCAATGGCATATCGGTCCGCGGACAGGACGGCTCCGGTCAATGCATATTCCGAAGTGCCATCCACCAATTCCAACGTTTTGCTCCAATCGGCGTCCTCGTAAATATATACCGTCACCACTGGTCCAAAAAGTTCAGTGCACATGGTGGTGTATTTTGGATCCGTGGTCAAAATGACCGTTGGCTCAATAAAATAACCAACCGATTTGTCGTACCCGCCACCGGCAATGATTTCCGCATTGGCATCGGCTTTGGCCTGATCAATGTATTTGGCCAATTTGTCAAAAGAGCCTTCGTGGATCACCGCGGTGATAAAGTTGCTCATATCGGCAGGGGAACCGGGTTTGTTGAAAGAGGCGATATCGGCCTTGACCAAATCCAAAATTTCATTTGCAGTTGATTTTGGCAGGTACACACGTGAGGCCGCGCTACATTTTTGACCTTGGAACTCAAAAGCACCTCGGGTAATGGCGGTGGCCACTTGCTTGGGTTTTGCGGTTGGATGCGCAATGATAAAATCCTTTCCTCCAGTTTCCCCAACAATCCTTGGATAGGTTTTGTAGTTGTGGATGTTGTTTCCTATCTGTTTCCACAATTCTTTGAACACATGGGTGGAACCCGTAAAGTGGATTCCAGAAAAATCAGGACTTGATAGTACGGTGTCTGAAATCATGACAGGATCTCCATAGACCACATTGATGACCCCATCAGGAAGACCTGCCTCCTTGAAGACATCAACAATGACCTTTGCGGAAAAGATTTGACTGTCACTGGGTTTCCAGACCACAACATTCCCCATCATAGCGGCACTTGCGGGCAAATTCCCGGCAATGGCCGTAAAGTTGAATGGGGTTATGGCATAGACAAAACCTTCAAGGGGTCTGTATTCCACTCTGTTCCATATGCCCTCGGCAGATTCGGGTTGTTCCCCATAAATTTGAGACATGTACTCTACATTGAAACGTAGGAAGTCTACAATTTCGCAGGCAGAATCAATTTCGGCTTGAAAAATATTTTTGGATTGTGCCAACATGGTGGCGGCATTCATTTTGGCACGATAAGGTCCGGCAATCAATTCCGCAGCTTTTAAAAAGATGGCTGCACGTTGTTCCCAAGTAAGGTCGGCCCAAGCTTTCCTAGCTTCCAAACAGTTGGATATGGCCTGTTCCACATGCTTTTTTTCTGCTAAATGGTAGTGGCCCACCACATGTTGGTGTTCGTGGGGGGGAGACATGGGTTTGGTATTTCCAGTCTTTATTTCCTCACTACCTATGTAAAGAGGTACCTCAACTTTTCCGTTGTAATAGGCGTTGTACTGTTGCAGTACTTCTTCGCGCTCAGGAGTACCTGGCGCATAACTTTTTATAGGTTCATTGATCGCAGTTGGAACTTGAAAGAATCCTTTTCCCATGATGCTTATTTTAGGAGATTAAAAATTCCACCAAAGGTACTAAAAGGAAAATCGATTTTAAAAACGGGAAGGTCAGTTTACTGCAAAAGGTGCAGAGAACTTGAATGTGGGTACGTCCACTTCAAACTCTTCCGAAGTAGTGAAATTAACCATTTGGTAATGTCCTCGCATAGCGCCAATAGGGGATGCCAATAAGCATCCTGAGCTGTAAGTGTGGGATTTTCCGGGTTTTATTACGGGTTTTCTGCCAATAACGCCTTCGCCGTCAATGGTCTCCAAATCTTTAAGTGCATCAAAAATGTCCCAATGTCTAGCCGTTAATTGAACCGTGTCCTGACTTTGGTTTTCTATGGTGATGGTATAGCCAAAGGCATAGTGCATTTTGTAGTTTTTGAAAAAAGTGCCCTCAAAAGTGGTTTGCACAGATACCTTGATTCCTTTAGTGACTTGAGTGAACATACCCTAATACATAAAAACACTTCCTGTAAACAAAATAATGACCGCAATAAATGCCAATATGGTAAATATAGTGTTCAGAAAGAGATA
>JAUICT010000235.1 GCA_030429325.1 Bacteroidia bacterium | reverse complement strand
CCGGAAAGGTCACGGATCCAAGAGAGCTCATGCAAGAGGAAGCGTTCGCATAACAAAAAACAATGTACAATTGGCAATAAACAATGAACAATTATCAATACACAAAGGAACAACCTATTGTTAATTGGTAATTGTCAACTGAAAATTGAAAAAACATGGCATACGATAAATTCAACATATTAAAAAGTTCGGCGGTACCCATGCCCATTGAAAATGTGGATACTGATCAAATTATCCCAGCCCGATTCCTTAAAGCCACAGAGCGTAAAGGTTTTGGGGACAATTTGTTCCGCGATTGGAGATACAATTCAGATGATACCCCAAAAGAGCATTTTGTACTGAACAATCCCATCTACAGTGGAAAAATATTGGTCGGTGGGAAAAACTTTGGTTCTGGTTCTTCACGGGAACATGCCGCATGGGCCGTATACGATTACGGATTCCGTTGTGTGGTATCCAGTTTTTTTGCGGATATTTTCCGAAACAACTGCTTGAACATTGGGGTATTGCCCGTTCAGGTAAGTCCTGAGTTTTTGGATAAAATTTTCACCGCCATTGAGGCCGACCCAAAAACAGAGTTGGAAGTGAACCTTCCTGAGCAAAAAATCACCATTTTGGCAACTGGGGAAAGCGAAAGCTTTGACATCAACGGGTACAAAAAACAAAATATGCTCAACGGTTTTGATGACATCGATTATTTGCTGAACATCAAAAATGATATTGAGGAATTTGCCGAAAAAACTCCTTTGTAGGCAGCAAAACCCATCAGTAAAGTAAAAATGAAGGCACGCACCGTTGAAATCATGGACACCACCCTTAGGGATGGTGAACAAACTTCTGGGGTTTCTTTTTCTGCTTCGGAAAAGCTTACTTTGGCAAAACTACTATTGGAAGAGCTCAAGGTGGACCGTATTGAGGTGGCTTCGGCCCGTGTTTCGGAAGGAGAGCTTAAGGCCGTACAGAACATCACGGAATGGGCCACTACCGAAGGTTATCTTTCCAAAGTGGAGGTGCTCACCTTTGTGGACAATGGTGTATCCTTGAATTGGATGGTGGAAGCTGGTGCCAAGGTGCAAAACTTGTTGACCAAAGGGTCCTTGAACCACCTCACCCATCAGCTTAAAAAAACACCCAAGCAACATTTTTCAGAGATACAAACTGTAATTGCAAAAGCCCAAGAACTTGGCATCGCTACCAATGTGTACCTTGAAGATTGGAGCAACGGCATGCGTAACTCCAAAGAATATGTATTCCAGTTTTTGGATTTTCTAACAGCCCAGCCCATTAAACGGGTCTTGCTGCCAGACACTCTTGGCGTATTGACCCATGTTGAAACCAGACAATTCTTCAAAGAGATCATTGAGAAATATCCGAATACCCATTTCGATTTTCACGGGCATAATGATTACGACCTTAGTGTGGCCAATGTCATGGAAGCCCTCAAGGCAGGTGCCCATGGTCTGCACCTTACCGTGAACGGCATGGGGGAACGGGCCGGTAATGCCCCATTGGCGAGCGTCGTGGCCGTAATCAATGACTTTATGCCCGAGATTTCCATCGGGGTCAAGGAATCCTCGCTATACAAAGTAAGTAAATTGGTATCGGCATTTACCGGATTTGGCATCCCGGACAACAAACCTATTGTTGGTGACAATGTTTTCACACAAACAGCTGGTATACATGCAGATGGCGACAGTAAAAAGAATCTTTACTTTAACGATTTATTGCCGGAGCGCTTCGGCAGAAAACGTAAGTATGCTTTAGGTAAAACATCAGGGAAAGCCAACATCCAAAAGAATCTTCAAGAGCTAGGGTTGACTTTGAACGATGAGGAGCTCAAAAAAGTTACTGAACGCATCATAGAACTGGGCGACAAAAAGGAACGTGTCACCAAAGACGACCTTCCCTACATCATTTCCGATGTATTGGATAGCGATCTCCATCAACAAAAAGTATTTGTAAAGTCCTATGTGCTCACCCACTCCAAAGGATTGAAGCCCTCCACTACCCTTTCCATAGAAATCGAAGGAAAGAGCTATGAAGAAAATGCGCAGGGAGATGGCCAGTTCGACGCCTTTATCAATGCCTTAAAAAAAGTATACAAAAAAGAAGGAAGGGAACTGCCCAAGTTGGTGGATTACGCTGTTAGGATCCCTCCAGGAAGTAACTCGGACGCCCTTTGTGAAACCGTAATCACTTGGCAGGCCAAAGAAAAGGAGTTCACTACACGAGGTTTGGACTCCGACCAGACCGTATCGGCCATAAAGGCCACAGAAAAAATGCTCAACCTAGTATAGATATTTGTTGAAAACTGATAATTAAAGAAATGAAATTGAACATAGCCCTATTGGCCGGGGATGGAATCGGCCCCGAAGTAATAGACCAAGCCGTAAAAGTATCCGATGCCGTAGCAAAAAAATTTGGACATGAAATTACATGGAAGCCCGCACTTACAGGTGCAGCCGCCATCGATGCTGTAGGCGAGCCCTACCCGGACGAAACCCATGAAGTCTGCGCAAACGCCGATGCCGTACTTTTTGGCGCCATAGGCCATCCCCGCTTTGACAACGACCCATCTGCCAAGGTGCGCCCTGAGCAAGGATTGCTGAAAATGCGTCAAAAATTAGGGCTTTTTGCCAATGTGCGCCCCACATTTACCTTTCCTTCTTTGATTGACAAATCCCCTTTGAAAAGAGAACGTATTGAGGGCACCGACCTTATCATCCTCAGAGAGCTTACAGGAGGAGTTTATTTTGGTGAGAGAGGGAGAAAAGATGATGGGAACACCGCCTATGACACCATGACCTATCAACGATTTGAGATAGAGCGATTAGCCCGCAAAGGCTTTGAAATGGCCTTGAAGCGTTCCAAAAAACTTTGCTGTGTGGACAAAGCCAATGTTTTGGAATCCTCTAGACTATGGCGCGAAACGGTACAGAACATGGAAAAGGAGTACCCAGAAGTGGAAGTGTCCTACGAATTTGTAGATGCAGTTGCCATGCGTTTGGTACAATGGCCCAAAGCCTACGATGTTATAATCACCGCCAACCTCTTTGGCGACATATTAACCGATGAAGCTTCGGTAATTTCTGGTTCCATGGGACTGATGCCTTCCTCCTCGGTAGGTAGCAAAGTATCGCTTTACGAACCCATTCATGGTTCGTATCCGCAAGCGGCCGGAAAGAATATTGCCAATCCATTGGCGACCGTGCTTTCGGCAGCCATGTTATTTGAAGATCTTGACCTAATTGATGAAGCCGAGGCTATTCGTGCTGTTGTCAACAAGTCATTGGCTGAAGGCGTAGTAACCGAAGATTTGGCCGAAGGTGGTAAATCTTACGGTACCAGTGATGTGGGGGACTGGTTGGCTTCCAATATTTAACCAAACCACAAAAACCAACTTGAAGAGCCCCATTTTGGGGCTTTTTTTATGAAACAAAAGAAATCTCTTCAACTCAAAACCCCGCTACGTCAACCCAAAACACCTATCCGTCAATTGACCCTCTTTTTTTGTGATAAGCCATGATAGTTTTGGTTTCCAACAGAATCTCAAAAAAAGTAAGATGGCACTACAAGAGGAATTTGAACAACAGGGCATTTGGTTATTTCGACACCGAAGCTATTTGCCCATAATTATTATTGTCATTGGGGCAGGCTTATACATTAATACTGAAATACACCCAGAAACATTTTTCCTAAAAGGGACCCCATACGAATTCTACTATGGTCTCTTTTGTTTGGCCGTAGGAATCCTGGGGCAATTCATTAGGGTCATCACCATTGGCTATGTTCCCAAGAATACATCAGGCCGTAATGTAAAAGGTCAAGTGGCCGATACATTAAATACAACTGGCATTTATTCCATAGTGCGTCACCCGCTCTACTTGGGCAACTTCTTTATGTGGTTGGGCCCAGCCCTATTGACTGGAAACTTTTGGTTTATCATGGCCTTCTGCTTCCTGTTTTGGGTCTACTATGAGCGCATCATGTTCGCCGAAGAACAATTTTTACGCAAGAAGTTTGGGATGACCTATTTACATTGGTCCGAAAAGGTTCCAGCCTTTATTCCCAATTTTAAAAATTATAGACGCCCCATCATGACCTTCAATTGGAAAAAGGTCTTGAAGCAAGAAAAAAATGGTCTTTTTAACCTTTTTCTCATCTTTTTTGTTTTTGATGTGATTGGAGAGCTCATCATAGGGGGCTCCAACTTCAATCTTATCTTTTTGGGAGGTTTTATCGTTTCGGGGGTTAGTTTTATCGTGTTGACCTTCTTAAAACGACGAACTACCATCTTGCAAGTTGAAAATAGGTTGCGGTAAGGACTCTTTATTTCTCATAACACATAGCAACCATTTTGTTGTAATAATTTGAATATCAATACATTAATAACAAAAAGTCATACTTGGCCATTTATAAAATAAGTAGTCTACATTGATTAAATATCATTGGAGATTTCTCGTCGTC
Organism: Bacteroidia bacterium; assembly: GCA_030429325.1. Taxonomy (GTDB): domain Bacteria; phylum Bacteroidota; class Bacteroidia; order Flavobacteriales; family Flavobacteriaceae; genus Flagellimonas. The sequence continues at coordinate 175 of JAUICT010000235.1, read as the reverse complement.
CCGATTACTATCGGGACTCTGTCGAAATGACATCGAAGGGTTCCTGTCTTTTCGAACTGTGATCCTGAGCCCTGCCCTGAGCGAAGTCGAAGGGGTGGTCAAAGGAGAATGTGAGAAATCCAAACACCTTACTCACAACATTAATCCAACCATGGCTGAAAAAGAGATTTCTCGT